>NZ_JBEZKW010000022.1:0-110329 GCF_040651795.1 Streptomyces sp. NPDC048361 | reverse complement strand
CCCCAGGGAGCCGCACCCTCAAGTCGCCGCACGGGTGGGTGGGTGGGAAAACACGCCGACGGGACCCCCAGGGGGCAGCCGGCTGGCACGCTGGGCAACTGCAACCCCGTACCCCGCACACCCCGCCGGAGGTATTCGCATGAGCCTCACCAGACGCACCCTGCTGACCGCCACCGCCGGCACCGCGGGCACGGCCAGGCTCCGCGACAACCCCGCCGCCCCGCCCAAACCCACCCGCACCGGCTTCGACCACCTCGCCGCCACCCACTACGCCCCCCTCGCCGGCCAGGCGACCGGCATCGTCACCAACCCCACAGGCGTGACCCGCGACATCCGCCACGTCGTGGACGTCATGCACGCCGACCCCCACGTCGACCTCACCGCCGTCTTCGGCCCCGAGCACGGCTTCCGCGGCACCGCCCAGGCCGGCGGCTCCGAGGGCCGTTACGACGACCCTGCGACCGGGCTGCCCGTGTACGACACGTACACCAAGAGCGGTCGGGCCCTCGCCGACATCTTCACGGCCTCCGCCGTGGACACCGTCCTCTTCGACATCCAGGACGTCGGCGCCCGCTTCTACACCTACATCTGGACCCTCTACGACTGCATGGAGGCCGCCGCCCTCGCCGGCAAGCGGTTCGTCGTCCTCGACCGGCCGAACCCGGTGACGGGCCGCGCGGCGTACGGCCCGGTCCTCGACCCGGCGTTCGCGACGTTCGTCGGGCGGCAGCCCATCGCCCAGGCGCACGGCATGACCGCGGCCGAACTCGCGCGGCTCTTCAACGCCGAGTTCCTGGGCGGCAAGGTGCGGCTCACGACCCTCCCCATGACCGGCTGGCAACGCACGGACTTCTTCGACGCCACCGGTCTGCCCTGGGTGCCGCCGAGCCCCAACATGCCGACCCCCGACACCGCTCTCGTCTACTCCGGCACCTGTCTCTTCGAAGGGACCAACCTGTCGGAGGGACGCGGCACGACCCGCCCCTTCGAACTGCTCGGCGCCGAGGGGATCGACGGCCGCTGGGCAGCCGCGCTCAACGAACTCGCCCTGCCCGGCGTCCGGTTCCGCGAGGCGTACTTCGCACCGACGTTCTCCAAGTTCGAAAGCCGGACGGTGGGTGGCGTTCAACTACACGTCCATGCACGGGATTTGTTCGACCCGGTGCGCACCGGCATCGCGCTGCTCGTGACCGCGAAGCGGGTGTGGAGCGGCTTCGCCTGGCGGGCGGACCACTGGATCGACAAGCTCACGGGCTCGGCCCTGGTACGCACGATGGTCGACGCGGGGGCCGGCACGGATGAGATCGTGGCCGCCTGGCAGCCGGGGCTCGCGGCGTTCCGTACCGTACGCGCGAAGTACCTGCTGTACCGCTGAGCTGCGAAGTACCTGCTGTACCGCTGAGCTGCGAAGTACCTGCTGTACCGCTGAGCTGCGAAGTACCTGCTGTACCGCTGAGCTGCGCGGTACCGCCGCGCCGGGCCGTGCCCGCACCGCGCCGCCGCACATCCGTGCCGTCCGGCATATGGCCAGGTCCGTGCTGCCGCAGGACGATGGGGACGCTCATCGTCGAGCGGACCGGAGGTCGGGTCATGACGGACATCGGGGTCGAGCCGTACCGGGAGATCACCTTTGACGCGGACGGCGACGCCGATCCCGCCGAGCGCGCCGCCCTCACCGGCGTGGACGCCACGGATCTGGTGCTGTTCGCGCACGGCTGGAACAACACCCCCACCACGGCACGGAACCTGTACCGGGCGTTCTTCGCCGTGTTCCCCCCGCTACTCACCGCCGCGCCCGGGGTGCGGCTCGCGTACGGCGGTGTCACCTGGCCCTCGATCCGCTTCACCGACGAGAGCATTCCCGACTTCCCGCACGCCCTCGCGCAGACCGCGGACCCCGGCCTGGACACCGCGACCGTCTCGGCGCTCAAGGGCTTCTTCCCCGGCCAGGACGCGGCCGTCGACACCATCGCCGGCTATCTCCGTGAACAGCCCGACTCCGAAGCAGCGTTCACCGACTTCGGGCGACTGACCCGGCAGCTGGTGACGTCGGCGACGTCGGTGGGTTCAGCAACCCGGGGCCGGCCCGGCGGCGGCGACCTCGCCCTGGAGGACGCCCCCGGCGCCGCGCCCGCGCTCCTCATGGACCCCATCGTGGAGCTGTGCCAACGGTTCACGTCCGCGCTGGCCGAGACCGGCATGGACGTACAGCCCGAGCAGCCCGGACCGCCCGAGCCGCCCGGACCGTCGTTCTCGATCGGTGGTTCGCTCAAGCATCTCTGGAACGGCGCGAAGGAGGTGCTGCGCCAGACGACCTACTACGAGATGAAGCACCGCGCCGGCACGGTGGGACAGAACGGGCTCGGGCCGCTGATCGGTCAACTGGCCACCACACGACCGGACTTGCGCGTCCATCTCGTCGGCCACAGCCAAGGCGCGCGGCTGGTCGCGTTCGCACTGAAAGGGCTGCCGCAGGGCGCGCGCAACCTGAAGTCGGTGACCCTGCTGGAAGGGGCCTTCTCGCACTACGTCTTCGCCGAACGGCTGCCGGACGGGCTGTCGGGACCGGGCGCCCTGAGCGACGCGCAGGCGCGGCTCGACGGGCCGGTCGTCTCCTGCTACTCGCACTTCGACACCGCACTCGGCGTCATCTACCCGCTGGCCTCCGCGCTCTCCGGCGACTACGCGAGCGAGCTGCCCGGCCTGGACAGACGGTGGTGGGCGATCGGCCACGACGGGATCCAGGCGGTGAGCCCCTGTACCATGCTCACCCTCGCCGAGGCGTTGCGCGACGGCGTGCCCGACTCGGGGTGTGTGAGCGTCGACGTGGCCGCCGTGGTGAAGAGCGGCGGGCCGCCCACCGGCGCGCACAGTGACATCTGCCACCCGGAGCTCGCCCGAGTGGTGCTGGCCGCGGGCCGGATCGTCTCGGTCTGACCCGCGGCCGGGCACCGTCTAGCGGTGACTCGGGAACTCGACGACCTGCTGGTAGGTCGGCCGGTTCTGCCAGTTGATCGCGGACTGGGTGATGCCGCCGAGCGGGCGCTGCACGATGGAGTCGGCGCACCACTGGTCACCGGCCGTGCAGCCCGCGTCCCCCGGGTAGACCTGGGCCGGGGTCTTGGCTGCGGCCTGTTTCAGGGTGCTGAGCAGGCTCTCGCGGCAGGCGTCCACCTGGCCGTTGCCGCAGTACGCGCGGGCCAGCGGGCCGGCGACGGGCTCCCCGAGCACCGTACGCAGGTCCTTGTCGACATAGCTCCACCAGCCGTACTGGAAGGCGGATCCGGCGTGCGACCCGGTCGGGCCGTGCCCGGCGGAGGGCGCCTCGTCGATGCCGAGGTTGGCGGTCAGGGCCGAGTAGAGGGGGTCGCCGAGTCCGGGACGGAACTCGGCCTCGACGAGCAGCGGCCACCACGCGTCCATCAGGCGCACCGCGTCGGGATGGGTGTAGGTGTGCGAGCCCTGCGCGGTCTCACGGCGCTGTGTGCCGTCGGCCTGCCAGGACTCCAACTGCTGCACCGCGGTGGATAGTTGAGGGTCGGTGATGGGCGCGCTGCGCACCAC
The DNA here is from genome assembly GCF_040651795.1 of Streptomyces sp. NPDC048361. Lineage (NCBI taxonomy): Bacteria > Bacillati > Actinomycetota > Actinomycetes > Kitasatosporales > Streptomycetaceae > Streptomyces > Streptomyces sp. NPDC048361. The sequence continues at coordinate 106,765 of NZ_JBEZKW010000022.1, read as the reverse complement.
CTTGAGCAGCTCGGGCAGGACGTCTTCGCCGCGCAGGTCGGTGACGGCGGCCTGCGCCATCGCCCGGGTGAGCGAGGAGCGGGTGACACCGCCCTGGGCGACCAGCGCCTTCACCCGGTCGTCGAGCAGGTTGACCCGGTGTACGGATCCGTCACCGAAGCCGGCCGTCGCATAGTCCTTGGCCTGCTTGTTGTTCCAGGAGACGTAGTAGTCCTGGCCGACGGACTGGGGGTGCTGGGCGGGCGGGGTGTAGGCCGCCGTGTTGGCGGCGGGGTCGAAGCCCTGCCATTCGTAGGCCTGCTGCGCCAGGACGGGCAGCGAGGGGTCGACGTTCGGGTTGCGCACCGGGTTGAGGCCGCTGTTGTAGTAGGCGGCGGTGCGGGAGTCCGCGTAGAACCAGTTGAAGGTGTAGTCGACGGACTGGGCTGCCTGCTGGAAGGACTTGGCGTCCTTGACGAACGTGGGGTCGTTCATCATCTGGAAGCCGATGATCGAGTCGGCGTCGTGCCGGTAGGTGGAGCGCAGCGAGGTGTAGGCGACGGGTTTGCCGCCGACGGTGGCGCGTGCGGTGACGATGCCGTAGTTGGTGCGCCAGACCTGCATCCGGTAGGAGCCGGCCGCGGTGGTGTCGGCGACCGTCGGCTTCCAGGTGTTGGTCTTCTCCATCTTCTCCATGGGCGTGCACACGCCCCGGTAGAGGTAGTGGGTGGCGTCCTGGCAGAGCTCCACGGCGTACGTGTCGGTGATGTCCTGGCCCGCCGACGTGGCCGACCAGGCGTAGTCCTGGCCGCGCCCGAGCTGGACGTACATGCCGACGCCGGCGAACGAGGCGCCGCGGGCGCTGATGCCGGGCCCCTGGATCTCCTGGAGCATCAGCAACTGTGGCGCGAAGTAGCCGGTTTGAGGGCCGAACACCGCCACGGGGTTCCCGCTCGCGGTGTGCGAGCCGGACACGACGAGCGCGTTGGACATGCCGCGCGGCTTGCCGAGGTCGACGCCGGGGAGCGCGCCGGTGTCGTACATGCCCTTCAGCGGCTTCAGTTTCTGCGGGACCTTCACGTCGGCCTTGGCGCCCGTGACCGCCGAGCCCGTGCGGTCGTAGACGAGCTGTTCGGGGACGACGGAGCCCGGGTCGGGCATCGCGGCGCCCTTGGCGTCGGCCGGTTTGCCCGCGTAGGGGAAGCTGGTGCCGTCGTGGACGGTGAGCGCGGCCTCGGGGTCGTTGCGCTCGCGGAAGGACTCCCAGACCTTGGTGCCGTCGGCCAGGCCGTACTTGGCCTGCGCGGCCTGGAGCGAGAGCGCGGCCTGCACCTCGCCGCCCCCGCCGCCGCCGAAGAGACCGCCCACCACGGAGGCGAGCGCGATCAGGTCGGTGAGTTTGAAGGGCTGGATCTCCCCCACGTTGGTGATGGCGTCGATCTTGCCGGTGAGAACGTACTCGCCGGGGAAGTAGCGGCCGTCCTTGGACTGCTTGGCGTAGGCGTTGATGCCGTCCACATAGGCCTGGGCATCGGCCATGGCCTGTTCGCCGCGGGGGCCGTTCGCGGTGCGGATGCGGTCGACCTGCGCCTGGAGATCGGCTTCGGTGTACGGGGCCTGCGGCCAGAATTCCTGCTCAAGCCCCTGGTTGGCGAGGGCGCCGCCGGCGAAGGAGGTGAGTTCGCCGCGCCCGATGTGGCGGAACAGGTCCATGAGCCAGAGCCGGTCCTGCCCGGCCGCGTACCCGGCGCCGTACTCGGTCCCGTACCGCGTGGTGCCCTTGATGTGCGGCACGCCCGTCGCCTTGTCGCGGGTGATGGTGACGTCGGGGCGGGGCGAAGTGGCCGACTGCGCCTGCCCGTTCGGGACGCCGAAGGAGGCGTCGTTGAAGAAGGTGTTGAGCTTGTCGTCGGTGAGCGAGGACTGGCCGGCGACGAGGGCGTCGTACTTGCCGAGCTCGTCGTCGCTGTGGGCGGGGTGGGTCCCGAACACCTTGTTCGCGAGGATCTCGGCGAGGGTGGCGTTGCCGTTGGCGCCGGGGGGCAGGATGTCCGAACACTGCCCCTGGCAGTGGTCGCCGTCGGTCGGCTCGGCGGCGCCGGCCGGCACCACGGGGCCGAGCAGGGCGGCACAGAGGGCGGTCACGGTGGCGGCGCAGGCGGCGGCCCTGCCCCGTCCGATGCCGCCCGTCAGGCGCCGAAGTCCCTTGGATGTGCGGGTGGGTTGACGATCGGTTCTGAGCCTTGCGGTGCGTCGTCGCATGCGCGCTCCTAGTGGGGGCCGATGCGCGGGAGGCTACTCAGGAGTACGACGCTGCGTAAGGTGAACATGCGTCACCTTCTCCGAATCCTTACACGCCCGCACACACCCGTCCGATCACCTCGGGCGGCAGCGGGGCTCCGCGGAGCGGAGGAATACCCAAGATGCCTCTGGTGCCCAAGCACCCCTGGAGAACAGACCGGTTGAAGGGATTCCCGTTGCGCCGGAGGCTTGGTGTCGCGGCGTCCGGTGCCGCCCGGGGATCCGCCCCGAACCCGTGCTCTGCCTGGCGGTTCGGCCGTTCCGGCAGGTCGGCGGGGCGACCGCTGCATATGGGCCACGTTCCGAGGAAGTCGTGAGAAACCGATTCCAATTCTTGGGACAGGGTAGGCGAAACCCCCGTAATGGACGTCATCGGAAATTCGATGGAGCCGGATCGCCTTCGGGTACGTCCATTCCTCGACGCCGAAGTACGAGCGACGGAGGTGGCAGGGCCATGGCTGGATTCCGCAGTCTGGCAAGACAGGTGCGAGACCCGCGCAACGATCTCGCGCTGCGGCGGTACTCGCTGCGCAAGTGCCTTGAGCGGTTCGCCCCTTACGGACACCGGGCGACTTGGGACCATCTGTGCGGCAGGCACCGCATCGGACCCGAGGACCGGGCCCCCGATCCGGCGCGGCTGGTGGCCGCGCTCGACGAGCTGGAGGCGGCGCGGGCCGTCTGGCTCGCCTACGAAGTGGAGTTCGCCAAGCGCAGGAAGCGCGAGAAGCACGCCGGGCTGCGCCGCCCTGGCTCCTTCGACGACTGGCACCGGCGCACCTGGGGCGGTTTCGGGGTGGCATGGTGCGACGACCCCCGGACCCACCCCACCGAACCGCTGGCCGACGTCCTCGGCCGCATGATCTCGGCGCTGCGGGCCGAGCCCGGCACGCACTGTCCCGTGTGCGACGAGAACCGTCTGGTGTGGAGCCAGGACCTGGACCACGATCCCTGGTTCGGACCGGTCTGCTCGGGATGCGGAATCCTGGTCCCGCAACCGGTGCTGACCTGCGAGGCGCTGGCGCGGGCGAAGGCGGCACGGCGCCGAGAGCTGGCATCGGTGGCGTGAGCCGCGCGGGGGCGAGCCGGCTCTCCCCCGCGTGGTCGCCGAGCCATGACACATGACACATGAGCCATGACGCAGATCCGCCCCCACGGGGTGCGAGGCGCGGAGGACGGCACTGGGCCGCCCGCAGGAGGCGGCGGGCCGTGCGGGCGGGGCCCCGTCAGGTCTTGCGCTCCGCCAGGAGTCGGGAGCCGGCCAGCCCGGTGCCGAATACGTCGTCCGGGTTGGACAGGACGCAGGTGTCCAGGGAGAGGCAGCCGCAGCCGATGCAGTCCGTGAGGTGATCGCGCAGGCGGCCCAACTGCGCTATGCGCCGGTCGAGTTCGGACCGCCACGTCTCGGAGAGCCGCGCCCAGTCCTCCCTCGTGGGGGTGCGCTCCTCGGGAAGCTCGGCCAGCGCGTCCCGGATCGTTGCCAGCGGAATTCCCACGCGCTGCGCGGCCCGCACGAAGGCGACGCGGCGCAGGGTGTCCCTGCCGTAGCGGCGCTGGTTGCCCGAGGTGCGGCGGCTGGTGATGAGGCCCTTGGACTCGTAGAAGTGCAGGGCGGACACGGCCGCCCCGCTGCGTGCGGACAGCTGCCCGACCGTGAGTTCGTGGATCTTCTCTGGAATCTGCGGCACCCCTCGAACCCTACTGGCCGCGCCCGCGCCGCCCACCGCCTCCTTACCGCTTCCCCGTCCCGTACGTCGGGTCCCGTACGTCGTTGACAGGACAGGCGGCCCCAACCATGCTGAGGTGGCTGAGCAAGCGCTTGGACATGACCGCGAGAGCGTCGCGAGAGGCAGGGACCAGGGACATGGCAGAGCCGAGGATCTTCACGTCCGCCGAGGAGCTGAAGGCCGGTGTGGGCGAGCAGCTCGGGCACAGTGACTGGCTGGAGATCGACCAGAAGCGGATCGACCTTTTCGCCGATGCCACCGGCGACCACCAGTGGATCCACGTCGACCCGGAGCGGGCCGCGGCCGGACCGTTCAAGACGACGATCGCGCACGGCTACCTCACGCTCTCGCTGCTGCCGACGCTGGTCCCGCAGGTGCTGCGCGTCGAGGGCATGAAGATGGGCATCAACTACGGCACCGACAAGGTCCGTTTCCCCGCGCCCGTGCCGGTCGGCTCGCGGCTGCGCGCCACGGCCGAGCTGACGCAGGTCGTGGAGGCCGGCGGCGGCGTCCAGGTCACCGCGAAGGTCACCGTGGAGCGCGAGGGCGGCGACAAGCCGGTGTGCGTGGCGGAATCGGTCTCGCGCTACTTCTTCTGAGCCGACTTCTTCTGCGCGCACTTCATCGGAGCCGACTTCTTTGGCGCGCACTTCCTCGGAGCGGACTTTTTCTGCACTAACCCGTCGCCTTCGCCCGAGCCGGCCCCTCGGGCCCGGTTCGCCCGCTCGGGGCGGCCGGGCCCTGCTCCGTCACTTCTGGACGCCCACCATGCGCAGCACGAGGTCGGCGTAGAGCGCGCCGACCTCGTCGGGTGTGCGTCGGCCCTCGGTGTTGAACCAGCGGGCCACGTCGATGCAGAGCGAGAGCACGGCGAGCGTGGTGCCCGGTACGTCCGGCACGTCGAACTCGCCCGCCGCCACACCCTCGTTGAGGATGCGGCGCACCGCGGCATCGCTCCGCCTGCGCAGCTCCACGATCTCGGCCCGGTGCTCGGCGCCGAGCGCGTCGAGCTCGTACTGGACCACACGGGCCGTCATGTGATGGCCCGCGTGCCAGCGGACGAAGGAGCGCACCGCGGCGGCGAGCCGGTCGGCGGCGCCGCCTTCTCCGTCGGCCGCGGACTCGAGGATCTCCAGTGCCTTGTCGTGGCCGATCCGGCTGATCCGGTGGAGCAGCTCTTCCTTGGTCTTGTAGTGGATGTAGAGCGCGGCCGGGCTCATGCCGGCCCGGCCCGCGATGTCACGGGTCGTGGTGGCGTGGTAGCCGCGCTCGGCGAACGCCTCGACGGCGGCGACGAGCAGCCGCCTGGCAGCCTCGGGCGTGACCTCGCCCCACGGCTTCTCCTCGCCGCCGGCCGTCTCGTCAGTCACGTCAGCCATGCCCATCGCTCGCCCCTCTCGTCCGTCCGCGCTTCGTCCAGCAGGACGAACACCATACCCCGAGGGTGAGCAAGCGCTTAGAGCTTCTGGAACGGGTCGTGCTCGGCGAGGAGCTTCTCCAGGCGTGCCTGGTCGACGCGGCTGACGATCTGGCCGGCTTCCTGACGGTCCCTGATCACCTTGGCCAGGGTGAAGGCGGACGTCACGAGGTAGAGGACGGCCATGGCGAGAAAGGCGCGGACCCAGGCGTCGGCCTGGAGACGGAGGATGCCGACCGCGGTGGCGCCGAGCGCGATGGCGAAGGCGGCGACGGCCTGCCCGTAGTAGGCACCGGTGTTCTGCTGCTTGACCTGTGTCTCACTCATGGCAGACAGCATCGGGCGGATGTGGCACGCGCCACATCCGCTCTCGTACTCACTTCGTACTCAGACGGGTCGCACTCGGACGGGCCGGTTCAGAAGGCGGAGACCCCGGTCTCGGCGCGGCCGATGATCAGCTTCTGGATCTGGCTGGTGCCCTCGTACAGGGTCATCACACGGGCGTCGCGCAGCAGCTTCCCGACCGGGTACTCGTCGATGTAGCCATAGCCGCCGAAGACCTGGAGGGCGTTGTTGGCGGCGCGGACCGCGGCCTCGGAGGCGAACAGTTTCGCCTTGGACGCGGCGGTCGCGAACTCCTGGCCGCGGTCGACGAGATCGGCGACCCGCCAGGTGAGCAGCCGGGCCGCGTCGACGTCGACGGAGATGTCGCTGATCAGCTCCTGGACGAGCTGGTAGTGCGCGATCGGCTTGCCGAACTGCTCGCGTTCGCCGGCGTACCGGACGGCCGCGTCCAGGGCGGCCTGGGCGATGCCGACACAGCCGGCCGCCACCGACATCCGCCCCTTGGCGAGTGCGGACATGGCGATGGAGAAGCCCTTGCCCTCCGGGCCGACGAGGGCGCTCGCCGGGACGCGTACGCCGTCGAGGGAGAGCTCGGCGGTGGCCTGGCCGCGCAGGCCCAGCTTGCCGTGGATGGTCCGGCGGGTCAGGCCGGGGGTGTCGGTGGGGACGAGGAAGGCGGAGACGCCGCGGTGGCCGGGGGTGTCGTTGGTGCGGGCGAAGAGCAGCACGACGTCGGCCCAGGTGCCGTTGGTGATGAACATCTTGGCGCCGTCGATGACGTAGTCGTCGCCGTCGCGGACCGCTTTGGTCGTGAGGTTGCCCGCGTCCGATCCCGTGCCGGGCTCGGTGAGGCCGAAGCAGCCGATGGCGTCGCCGGAGGTGAGCCGGGGCAGCCACGCGCGCTTCTGCTCCTCGCTCCCCCAGGACGCGATCGTCTTGGCGACCAGGCCCAGCGAGACCGAGACGATGCCGCGGACCGAGGAGTCGCCTCGGCCGAGCTCCTCGGTGACCAGGCAGTACGCGAGGTGGTCGCCGCCCGAACCGCCGTACTCCTCGTCGATGGTGAGCCCGAGGAAGCCGAGCGCGCCGAGCTTCTTCACGATCGACTTGTCGACGTTCTCGGAGCGGTCCCAGTCGACGACGTGCGGGGTGATCTCACGGTCGACGAAGTCCTTGGCGAGCCGGCGTACGGCTTCCTGTTCCTCGCTCAGCTCCAGGTTCATGTCCCTGCACCCCCAATTTAATTACCACTGCTAGTTTTCGGTTGGCAGGCCTACTATGTGCCGCATGGCCCGACCGCGCAAGCCCCTCCTGAGCACCGACCGCATCGTCGCGGCGGCGAGTGCGCTCGTGGACGCGGAGGGCCTCGCGGCCGTGTCGACGCGCCGTCTCGCGGCCGAGCTGGGGGTCAGCGGACCCTCGCTCTACAACCACTTCCGCACCAAGGACGAGATCCTGGAGGCCGTCGCGGACGCCACATCGGCCCAGGTCGACCTGTCGATGTTCGACGAGGACGACGGACGCGACTGGCGCTCCGCGCTGCACGACTGGGCCGTCGCCTACCGCGCGGTCCTGACCCGGCATCCCCACATCGTCCCGGTACTCGCGCAGGGCCCGGGGCGCCGCCCGGCCGGGCTGCGGCTCGCGGACGCCGTGTTCGGCGCGATGGTGGCGGCGGGCTGGCCGCCCGCCCAGGCCACCCGCATCGGCGCACTGATGCGGTACTTCATCATGGGCTCGGCGCTCGGCTCCTTCGCCCGCGGCTTCGTGGACGACGAGGCGGCGTACGACCCCGCGGCCTACCCGCACCTGGGCCAGGCCCACCTCCTCGCCGAGCAACAGGAGAAGATCGACGAGGGCGCCTTCGAGACGGGGCTCCGGGCGCTCCTCGACGGGCTCGCGCTGCAGTACGAGGCGCTGGGGGCCTGACTGGGTCCGCAGTATGAGGCGCTGGGGGCCCGACTGGGTCCGTGCGGGGGGCATGCCGGGTCCATGACGAGCCGGGTTCGTGGAGCACGGATGAAATTCCGCGAGGGCCAAAGCATCCTGTGCTTACTGTCCTCGCATGACGAACTCCTCCTCCGAGCACCGTTCCGCTCGGCTCGCCCTCGTCGCCGCGGGGGTCTCCGTGGTGCTGTGGGCCTCCGCCTTCGTGTCCATCCGCAGCGCCGGAGCCGCCTACTCCCCCGGCGCGCTCGCCCTGGGCCGGCTGCTCGCCGGAACGGCCGTGCTCGGTCTCCTGCTGCTCATACGCCGCGAGGGACTGCCACCGCGGGCCGCCTGGCCGGGCATCGTGGCCTCCGGTGTGCTGTGGTTCGCCTGCTACATGGTGGCCCTCAACTGGGGTGAGCAGCAGGTCGACGCGGGGACCGCCGCGATGATCGTGAACATCGGCCCCATCCTCATGGCGCTGCTCGCCTCGCGCTTCCTCGGCGAGGCGCTGCCGCCGCGGCTGATCGCGGGCATGGCGGTCTCGTTCGTCGGCGCGGTCGCGGTGGGGCTCTCGATGTCGGGCGACGGGCACGCGTCCGTGCTCGGCGTGGTGCTGTGCCTGGTCGCGGCGGCGACGTACGCGGCCGGCGTCGTGCTGCAGAAGCCGGCGCTGCGCCACGGCAGCCCGCTCCAAGTGACCTTCTTCAGCTGCCTGGTGGGGGCGGTGGCCTGCCTTCCGTTCAGCGGGCAACTGGCGTCGGACGCGGCGCACGCACCCGTGTCGGCGACGCTCAACGTGGTGTACCTCGGCGTGTTCCCCACGGCGCTCGCCTTCACCACGTGGGCCTACGCGCTGGCCCGTACCTCGGCGAGCCGGATGGGCGCGACGACGTATGTGGTGCCCGCGATGGTCGTGCTGATGTCGTGGGCGGTGCTCGACGAGGTGCCGGGGGCGCTGACGCTGGTGGGCGGGGCGATCTGCCTTGCGGGGGTGGCGGTTTCGCGCTCGCGCGCGCGGGCGCGTGCCGCGGGCGGGGGTGCGGTGGTGGCTGGGCCGGCCCCGGTTTCCCCTTCCTCTGCCGAGGGGGGCTCCGGCGAGGCGGCGGGGGTCTCTGGCGAGGAGGCCGGGGAGACGGGTGCGGGACGGGTCAACTGAGGGTGGGCGGGGGCCGGTTGGGGGGAACTGGGTGGGCGAGTGCGGACCGTGTGTTGCTGGGCGCGCAGTTCCCCGCGCCCCTCTTGACGCCGGCCCGCCCCCCAACGGCGGGCCCAGCCCTCGCGCTCCCGCCGGTTTGCTTGTCCGGTGCGGGCCGTCCCTGGCTGAGCGCGCAGTTCCCCACGCCCCTATCGGTGCCGAGCCGCCCCGAAACGGCGGGCCGGCCCCCGGCCCGCCCGGACAGCAACCTCCTAGAACACCACCAGCGCTCGGCCGCCCTTGCCCGCCAGCATGTTGTCGAAGGCGGTCGGGATGGCGTCCAGGGGGATGTGTTCGGAGACCAGGGTGCTCAGGTCCAGGCGGCCCGCTCGGATGTGGTCGGCCAGGATGGGGAGGTCGGTCGCCGGGTCGCAGTTGCCGTAGACGCAGCCCGCGAGGGTGCGGCCCCAGTGGAAGATCTCCAGGGCGTTGAACGTGACCTGCTGGTCCTTGCCGCCGATGCCGACGACCGTCGTGCGGCCACCGCGCCGGGTCGACTCCCAAGCCGTACGGATCGTCACGGCGCGGCCCACGCATTCGACGGCCACGTCCGTGCCGTGACCGCCGGTGAGCCGGCGGATGTCCTTGGCCGTGGTTTCCGACGCGACGACGAAGTCGGTGGCTCCGGCCTTGCGGGCCAGCTCCTCCTTGTCGGGGGAGACGTCGACCGCGATGATCTGCCCCGCACCCGCGATCCGCGCGGCCTGGAGCGTGGCCAGGCCCACGCCGCCCGCGCCGAACACCGCGACCGTCTCGCCCTGGCGCACCCGCGCCGAGTGGTGGATCGCCCCGTACCCCGTGAGCACCGCGCAGCCCAGCAGCGCCGCCTCGGTGAGGGGGACGCCGGCCGGGAGCGGGATCAGGCAGTTCTCGGCGACGACGGTCTCCTCGGCGAACGCGGCCACGTTCAGGCCCGGGTGGAGCTCCGTACCGTCGGCGGTGCGGGCGTACACCGAGGCCGCGCCGTTCAGGGCGTTGACGCAGAGCCACACCTCGCCGAGCGAGCAGGGGTGACAACTGCCGCAGGAGGGTGCCCAGTTGAGGACGACCTCGGCGCCGGGCGCGACAGAGGTGACGCCCTCGCCGACGGCGACGACCGTGCCCGCGCCCTCATGGCCGAGGACGGCCGGGACGGGGACCCTCATGGTGCCGTTGGTGAGGGAGAGGTCGGAGTGGCAGACCCCGGCGGCGGCCAGGCGGACTCGCACCTGGCCGGGGCCGGGCTCGGGGAGTTCGATGTCGGTGATCTCCAGCGGAGAGCCGACGGCGGGCAGTACGGCGGCGCGAACCATGGCGGGCTTGACTCCTGAGCGAGCGGTGGGAAGCGGGGAGGCCTGGAACGGCCTAGAACTGGAGCGACTTCGTCTGGAGGTACTCGGTGAGGCCGTGCACACCGAGTTCGCGGCCGACCCCCGACTGCTTGTAACCCCCGAACGGGGCAAGGGGGTTGAAGCGTCCGCCGTTGATGTCGACCTGGCCGGTGTCCATGCGGCGGGCGAAGGCGACGGCCTCGGCCTCGTCGCCCGCCCAGACCGCGCCGGCCAGGCCGTACACCGTGCCGTTGGCGATCCGCAGGGCGTCGTCCTCGTCCTCGTACTTGATGAGCGAGACGACCGGGCCGAAGATCTCCTCCTGGGCGATGGTCATCTCGGGGGTGACGTCCGCGAAGACCGTCGGCGCGACGTAGTAGCCCTGCTCCAGGGGCGCGTCGGCGCCTCCGGCGACGATGCGGGCACCCTCCCCCACGCCGGTGTCGATGTAGCCGCGCACCCGCTCGCGCTGCTTGGCGTTGACGAGCGGGCCGACGCGGTCGCCGACGGTGTACTTGGCCGCGGCGGCGGCGGCGAGCTCGACGGCCTCGTCGTACTGGTCGGCGTGGACCAGCATGCGCGTCCAGGCGCTGCACGTCTGGCCGGAGTTGCTCATCACATTGGCGACGCCCACGCTGACCGCCTTCGCGAGGTCGGCCGAGGGCAGGATGACGTTGGCGGACTTGCCACCCAGCTCAAGGGCGACCCGCTTGACCGCGGCGCCGGCCGTCGCGCCGATCTGCTTGCCGACGGCCGTGGAGCCGGTGAAGGAGACGAGGTCGACGTCCTCGTGCTCGGCGAGCGCCTGGCCGGCGACCGGTCCGAGGCCCGTGACGAGGTTGAACACACCGGCGGGCAGGCCGGCTTCGTGGACCGCTTCGGCGAAGAGCTGCGCGGTCAGGGGCGTGTCCTCGGCGGGCTTGAGGACGACCGTGCAGCCCGCGGCCAGCGCGGGTGCCACCTTGTTGACGATCTGGTGCAGCGGATAGTTCCAGGGCGTGATCGCGCCGACCACGCCGACCGGCTCCTGGTAGACCGTGGAGTTACCGACCTTCTCTTCGAAGGCGTACGTGGCCGCGAGCTCGGCGTAGGTACCGGCGACCGCGATCGGCAGGCCCGCCTGCACGGCCTGGGCGAACGCGGGCGGGGCGCCCAGTTCGGCGCTGATGGTCTCGGCGATCTCGTCCTTGCGGGCGGCCAGCCGGTCGCGGAGCGCCCCGAGCTTCGCCGCGCGCTCGGCCGGCGCGGTCACGGCCCAGGCGGGCAGGGCGGCGCGTGCGGCGCGAACCGCGGCGTCGATGTCCTCGGCCGTACCGGCCGGGACCTCGGCGATGACCTGTTCGTCGGCCGGGTTCACCACCGTGATGCCGTCATGGCCCGCGGCGGCTCGCCACGCGCCGTCGATGTACATGCCGTCGTGGGCCTTCATCGCGTTTCCTCCCGAGCGGAGCCGGTGTCGTCTTCGGAACCAGTGTCGTCCGTCGCTCAAACTAGCGCTGTTAGTTTTTGGGCGCCAGGGGCAGCCGGCGGGACCGGACCGAGCGAGGAGTCAGATGATGCCGAACAGGATGCCCGATCCCAGTACGACGAGACAGGTCAGGGCCGCCCACTTCACGGTGAAGCGGGTGTGGTCGCCGAACTCCACCTTGGCCATGCCGACCAGGACGTACACCGCCGGGACCAGCGGGCTCGACATGTGCAGGGCCTGGCCGGCGAGCGAGGCGCGGGCGATCTCAAGGGAGGAGACCCCGTGCGCGGCGCCCGCCTCGGCGAGGACCGGCACCACGCCGAAGTAGAAGCCGTCGTTCGACATGAAGTACGTGAGCGGCAGGCTGAGTACCCCGGTGACCAGGCCCATGTGCGAGCCCATGCTGTCCGGCACCACGCCGACCAGCCAGTCGGCCATGTGCTTGACCATGCCGGTGCCGTTCAGCACGCCGGTGAAGACGGCGGCCGCGAAGACCATGCCGGAGACGTTGACCACATTGTCGGCGTGGGCGGCGATGCGGGCCTTCTGGGCCGGGATGTGCGGGAAGTTCACGCTCAGCGCGAGGGCGGCGCCGATGAGGAAGAGCACCGGGATCGGCAGCCACTCCATGATCATGGAGGTGAGCAGGGCGACGGTGAGGGCCGCGTTGAACCAGTACAGCTTGGGGCGCAGGGTCTCGCGTGCGGAGTCCAGGCCCTGGAAGTCGTCGTCGCTCTGGACGCCGTCGCCGCCCTCGGAAGCGTCCGTGCCGGTCGCGCCGCCCGAGAGGCGCGGGGACTCGCCGGAGCCCGCCGTACGCGGGGTCTGGCCGGAACCCCCGACGCCCACGAGCACCGTCTCGGCCTCCGGTGCGAGGACCTTGTCGAGGGAGAGGTGGCCGACGCGCTTGCGCTCGCGCATGCCGAGTACGTACGACAGGACGAGGACGGCGACCAGGCCGACCGCGAGCGCGGGGATCATCGGCACGAAGATGTCGGAGGCGTCCACCTTGAGCGCGGTCGCGGCGCGGGCGGTCGGGCCGCCCCAGGGCAGGGTGTTCATCACGCCGTTGGCGATCGCGGCGACGCCGGTCATCACGACGAGGCTCATCCCGAGCCGCTTGTAGAGCGGATACATCGCCGAGACGGTGATCATGAAAGTGGTGGAGCCGTCGCCGTCGAGGGAGACGATCGCGGCGAGCACCGCCGTGCCGACCACCACCCGCATCGGGTCGGCCTTGCAGAAGCGCAGGATGCCGCGGACGATCGGGTCGAAGAGGCCGACGTCGATCATCACGCCGAAGTAGATGATCGCGAACATGAGCATCGCGGCGGTCGGCGCGAGCGAGCCGACGCCCTTGATCACGTAGTCGCCGAGATGGGCTCCCTTGCCGACGAAGACACAGAAGAGAGCGGGGATCAGAACCAGCGCCGCGATCGGCGACATCTTCTTCAGCATGATCAGGACCAGGAAGGTCGCGATCATGGCGAAGCCGAGGATGGTCAGCATGGAGGACACCTAACGTTCACCCTTGAACTCCCACCAGGGGCTGGCGGTCCGGATGACGCTAGGGGGCCGTTTCCCTCCTTAACAAGACGTTGACACCTGAGCAATACGAGCAAAACTCCAGGTCACGGCAGGGGTGTGAGGGCGACGGGGAATCCGTTGAGCACGGCGGTCCCCGACAGGGGGTCGAGCCGTGAGCCGTCCAGGAGCTGGTTGACGTTGACGCCGGGACGGCCCTCGGCGACCGTGAGCCGGCTGCCGGCCCTGCTGTGTCCCCAGCCGTGCGGCAGGCTGACGACGCCCTCGCGGACGCTGTCGGTGATCTCCACCGGCGCCACGACCGCTCCGCCGTCCGCCGTGATCCGTACGTCGGCGCCGTCGGCGAGGCCGTGCCGGGCCGCGTCCTCGGGGTGGATCTGGAGGGTGCAGCGGTTGGAACCGCCGCTCAGGGCGGGGATGTTGTGCAGCCAGCTGTTGTTGGAGCGCAGATGGCGCCGGCCGACCAGGACAAGCGCGTCGGGCCGTTCACCGAGGGTGGCGCGCAGCCGGGGCAGATCGGCGGCGATGGGGGCGGGAAGGAGCTCGATCCGGCCGCTGCGGGTCCTGAGCACCTGCGCGAGGCGGGGCCCCAGCGGTCCGAGGTCGATGCCGTGGGGGTGGGCGAGCACCCGGTCCAGGGTCAGGCCGTCCGGGTCCGCGCCGAAGCCGTCGCCGTAGGGGCCGAGCCTGAGCATGAGGTCGAGGCGGCGCTCGGGGCCGCTCGCGCCGGTGAGGCGGCCGGCGAGTGAGCCGGCGTCCTGGCCGTGGACGGGCGAGTGGGGGTCGGCGACGGCCTTCGCGAGGGTGCGCTCGACGATCATCGCGTCGACGGCCGCCGGGTCGGCGCCGTGCATGCCGCTGACGGCGAGCACGAGGCGGGCGTGGATCTCGCACTCGTCCATGCGTCCTTCGGCGAGCGGCACGGCCGGCCGGGTGTAACGGACCTGGTTGCGGACGGCGAAGGCGTTGAACGCGAAGTCGAAGTGGGCACTCTGTGAGGGCGGCGGCGGAGGGAGCACGACGTCGGCGTGGAGCGAGGTCTCGTTCAGGTACGGGTCGATGCTGACCATGAAGTCGAGCCCCCCGAGCGCCCGGTCGAGCCGGTCGCCGTCGGGTGCGGAAAGCACCGGGTTGGCGGCGGACGCGATGAGCACGCGGATCTGCCCGTCGCCCGGGGTCTCGATCTCCTCGGCGAGCGCGGCGAGCGGCAGTTCGGACTTCACCTCGGGGTGGTGGCCGACGCGGCTGTGCCAGCGCCCGAGCGCGAAGCCCTTGCCGGGGGCGGCGGGGCGGGGTGCCCGGTCGGTGGCGGAGAGCGGGAAGAGCGCGCCGCCGGGCCGGTCGAGGTTGCCGGTGAGGATGTTCAGTACGTCGACGAGCCAGCTGGCCAGGGTGCCGTGCTCGACGGTGCAGCTGCCGATGCGTCCGTAGACGGCGGCGGTGGGCGCGGCGGCGAGTTCGCGGGCGATGGCCCGGATGTCGTCCGGCTCCACATCGCACCGGGGGGCGACCGCCTCGGGCGTGAACTCCCGTACCACCTCTGCCACTTCGTCGAGCCCCTCGACCTGGGCTTCGAGGTCGCCGGGTGCGGTGAGCTTCTCCGCGCAGAGCACCTGGGCGAGCGAGGCGAGCAGCAGGGCGTCGGTGCCGGGCCGGATCGCCACGTGCCGGTCGGCGAGCTTGGCCGTACGGGTGCGGCGCGGGTCGATGACGGTGAGGGTGCCGCCGCGTCGGCGCAGGGCCCGCAGCTTCCCCGCGAAGTCGGGTGCGGTGCAGAGGCTGCCGTTGGACTCCAGCGGGTTGGCGCCGAGCAGCAGCAGATGGCCGGTGCGGTCGAGATCGGGCACCGGGATGGCGAACGGGTCGCCGAACAGGAGCCCGCTGGAGACGTGCTTGGGCATCTGGTCGAGGGTGCTCGCGGTGAACAGGTTGCGGGTGCGCACCGCGCCGAGCAGGGCGGGCGGGTAGAGGGCGCCGGCCATGGTGTGGACGTTGGGGTTGCCGAGCACCACGCCGACCGCGTTCGGCCCGTACTGCTCGATCACCGGGCGCACCCGGGCCGCGATCAGGTCGAAGGCTTCGGACCAACTGGCCTTACGCAGCACGCCGTCCCGGCGTACGAGCGGGCCGCTCAGCCGGTCGGGGTCGGCGTCGATCTCCCCGAAGGAGGCGCCCTTGGGGCAGATGAACCCCTGGCTGAACACGTCGTCCGCGTCGCCGCGCGCTCCGGTGACCCGGGTTCCCTCGACGGTGAGGCTCAGCCCGCAGGTGGCTTCGCAGAGCGGGCAGATACGCAGGGCGGTGCGGGACATTCGTCCTCCCGGGGCGGCGACGCACGAGCCATCGGAGCATACCGACCGGTAGGCATGTACGGGAGCCCCCGGGCGGGGTCAGTCGTCCAGGGTGCGGGCGAGGTAGGCGTGCAGAAGCTGCCGGGTCTCGGCGACGATGTGCGGGTCGCCCTGGGGATTGGTGCGGAAGGCAAGGCGCAGGGTGGCGTCGGCCGCCTCCACCGCGACCAGGATGGTGCGGCGCAGATCCGCGTCGAGGGTGCGGCCGAACTGTGCCGGCAGGAGCTCGGCGAGGCGTGCGGCCAGGAGGTGGTTGGCGTCGGCGTCCGGGTCGGACACCGGCTGGGGGCCGCCGAAGTCGACCAGGTTGAACCCCGGCACCGTCTGTTTCAGGACGAGGTACTCGTCCAGGACGGCATCGACGGCGCCCCGCCAGTCGGCCGCGTCGATCGCTTCGAGACGCGTATTGATCATGCCGGCGTAACGGTCGAGATTGCGGGCGGCGAGCGCCTCGGCCATGGCGCGCTTGTTGCCGAAGAAGCGGTAGACCGAGCCGATGGGCACGCCCGCCCGCTGGGCCACGGCCCGCGTGGAGAGGTCTTCGTAACCGGTTTCGTCGAGGAGCTCGGCGCAGGCGTCGAGTATCCGGGACAGCCGCTCGGCGCTGCGTTGCTGCACGGGCGCCCGGCGGAGGTTGGCGTGGAGTTCAGGAGCAGGAGACACGCGCCCATCATCCCCCGGGCGGCCGGTTTTCCCGTTGACGCGACCGCATCGTAATCCTACGGTTAAGCATAGGATTCCGGCACGGGAGCAGGAGAGCGCGCGATGACGACATCGACCGGCGAGCAGGCGGGGAAGATCGCGGAGGGCCTTGGCTACTCCCGCGGTTTCGGCAATGAGCACAGCTCGGAGGCGGTCCCCGGCGCCCTTCCGCACGGCCGCAACGCGCCGCAACGCGCCCCCCTCGGCCTCTATGCGGAGCAGCTGAGCGGTTCCGCCTTCACCGAGCCGCGCGCCACCAACCACCGCTCCTGGCTGTACCGGATCCGGCCATCGGCCGCGCACCCGCCGTTCACCCGCGCCGACAACGGCCGCATCCGCACGGCGCCCTTCACGGAGTCCGTGCCCGACCCCAACCGGCTGCGCTGGAACCCGCTGCCCGAGCCCCCCGCCGGTACCGACTGGCTGGCCGGCCTGTGGACGCTCGGCGGCAACGGCGACGCCACCCGGCGCACCGGCATGGCCGTGCACCTCTACCACGCCAACTCTTCAATGGAATCAAGGGTGTTCAGCGACGCGGACGGCGAGCTTTTGATCGTCCCCGAACACGGCGGCCTGCTGCTGCGCACCGAGCTCGGCCTGCTCGCCGCCCGCCCCGGCGAGGTCGCCCTGATCCCGCGCGGGGTCCGCTTCCGCGTCGAGCTGCTCGACGCGAGCGCCCGCGGTTACGTCTGCGAGAACTACGGCCGCCCCTTCGAGCTGCCCGAACTGGGCCCGATCGGCGCCAACGGTCTCGCCAACGCCCGGGACTTCCGGGCACCCCTCGCCGCGTACGAGGACGTCGAGCGCCCGGTCGAGGTGGTCAACAAGTTCTGCGGCAACCTCTGGACCGCGACCTATGACCACTCGCCGCTCGACGTGGTCGCCTGGCACGGCAGCCACACGCCATACGTCTACGACCTGCGCACCTTCAATGTGATCGGCTCCATCAGCTACGACCACCCCGACCCGTCGATCTTCACGGTGCTCACCTCGCCGTCCGACACCCCGGGCCTGGCCGGCGTCGACTTCGTGGTGTTCGCGCCGCGCTGGCTGGTCGGCGAGGACACCTTCCGCCCGCCGTACTTCCACCGCAATGTGATGAGCGAGTACATGGGCCTCATCGAGGGCGCCTACGACGCCAAGACTGCCGGTGAAGGGGGCTTCGTGCCCGGCGGCGGCTCGCTGCACAACATGATGTCGGCGCACGGGCCCGACCGGGAGACCTTCGACCGGGCGAGCGCCGCCGAGTTGAAGCCGCAGAAGATCGACGACGGCCTTGCCTTCATGTTCGAGACGCGCTGGCCGGTCACCGCCACCGGGCAGGCGGCCACCGCCGACCACCTCCAGACGGGCTACGACGACGTGTGGCAGGGTCTTCAGCGCCACTTCCGCTCCTGAGCACCACCTGATACGGAGTCCCTGTGACCTCCTCCTTCGCGCCCGACTCACTGCTCCTGAACCGGAAGCTCCCGCTCTGGTATCAGGTGTCCCAGTCGCTGCGCGCCTCGATACTGGGGCGCTCCCCCGACGCCTCGCTGCGCCTGCCCACCGAGGAACAGCTGGCGGCGCACTACGGGGTGAGCGTGCTCACGATGCGCCAGGCGCTCAAGGAGCTGGAGGAGGAGGGCCTGATCAGCAGGCACCGGCGGCGCGGCACGTTCATCGAGCCGTCCGCCCGCCGGGCCTCCCCGGTCCGGCTGCTCGGCTCGATCGACGCGATCGTGGCCCAGCAGTCGGGCGAGCGCACCACGATCCTGGGCCACGGCACGGAACCGGTGCCGGGCGACCTCGCGGAGTTCTTCCCCGGGTGCGCGGAAGTCGTGACGTACCGGCGGCTGCGCTGCGACGACGAGAGCGGCGAGCCCACCAACTGGGCCTGCAACGCGGTCCGTCCGGAGGTGGCCGCCGCGATCGACCTCGCCGACCTCACGCGCTGGCCGATGACCAAGGTGCTGCGCGACGCGGTCGGGGTGGACATCGCACGCATCACGGACACGGTGGAGGCCCGCCTCGCCGACCCGGTCACCGCCGAACTGCTCCAGGTGCCGCTGCTCTCCCCGATCCTGCACTACACCGGGGTCACCTACGACGGGAAGGGCCGGGTCGTCGACGTCGCCCGGATCCACTACCGCGGCGACCGCTTCTCGTTCTCGATGACGGTCGAGGCCCACTGACCGTTTCTCACAGGGCTTTGCAGACACCCTGCTGCGCCGGCCGGTCATCGGTCCCCAGACGACAAGCCCACCTGACGCAGCACTAATAGCATGCTGGGCGTGAGCGAAGACCTGCCTCTCCTCGACGACCTGATGCCCTGGTCGGTGGCGCCGCTGCGGCTGGGCCGCGGCTGGGTGGTGGCGCCGGACGCGCGGACCCTGCGTACCCGCTGGGATCTGCTCCTGCGCTCCGAAGGGGCCGAGCGGGAGCGGTTGTTCGAGCCGTCCCGCTCCCGGGCGCTCTCGTCCTCGGTCGCCGCGCTGCCCGGCCGCACCGGCGTCACGGGAGCGCTCGCGCGGGAGCGCGGCGCCTGCCCCGACCCGGTGCGTGTCCAGTACGGGCCCTTCGACGAGCAGTGGCTGATACCGGACCAGCGGCTCATCGACGCCGCCCGGCCGGAGCTGTGGCGGGTGGCGGACGAGCGGCAGCTCTTCGTGGTGGAGCAGGGGTATGTGCCTGCGGGAGCGGACGACGCGCTGACCGTCTCGGCGGTGCTGCCCGACGGCCGCTCCCCCGCAGGGCGCCCGGGCCGCATCCGTCCGCTCTACCGTCGCCCCGGCGCTCTCGAACCGAACCTCGCGCCGGGGCTGCCCGCCTTCCTCTCCACGGCGTACGGGAGTGTCGTCACCGCGCCCGATGTGCTCGCCTGGGCGGTGGCGGCCGCCCGTCCCGGCGCGGCGGGATACGTGGTTCCGTTGCCGCGCGACCCTCAACTCTGGGCCGCCGGCGTCGAGTTGGGCCGTCGGCTGACCGCGCTCATGACCCGCGGGGCGCGCGAGGGCGGCAAGCCCCGGCTGCCCGGCGGACGCCGTCCGTACGTACGGGCGGCGCTGCCGGCCCGGCCGCTGGAGCTGCGCTACGACGCGGCGGACGAGGTCCTGTACGTGGGTGAGGTGGGCCGGATCTCACCCGTGCCGCCCGCGGCCTGGGAGTTCCAGGCGGGCGGGGTACGGGTGCTCGCATGGTGGTTCCAGCGGCGCACCGAGCCCGCCGAACCGGGCACGCTCGCCGCGGTCGGACCGGCCGACTGGCCCCAGGAATGGACCTCGGACCTGCTCGAACTGATCACGGTGCTCGCGCTCCTGGGCGAGCTGCGCCCGCAGCGGGCCGAGTTGACCGATGCCGTCACCACACCGCTGACGCGGGGCGAGCTCCGCGCCGCCGGAGTCCTGCCCGTACCGGACGCGGCCCGGCGCCCGGCGTCCGTACTGGATCACCACGAGGAGGGCCCCGGGGGTCAGTTCGCCCTCATCTGACGCGTCACGTACTGGCGCAGGACGCGCAGCCGCTCAGGCCGCGGTCCTGCTCAGGCCGCGTACTCGGTCAGGCCGCGTACTCGGTCAGGTCGATGGAGTGGATGTTGAGGGCGTGCCCGAACACCGGGTGGACCGTCTCGCGCTCCAGCTTCATGCCGAGCTTGCGCATCACGTTCTCGGAGGCGTCGTTGCCCACGCGGGAGATGCTGATGACCCGCTCGAGCCCGCGGTCCTGGAGCGCGAACTCCAGCGAGGCGTGCGCCGCCTCGGACGCGTACCCCTGGCCCCAGAAGGGCTGGCCGAGCCGCCAGCCGATCTCCACCTCGTGCTCGGCCTCGGGCAGGAAGTGGGGCACGGAGAGGCCGGTGAAGCCGATCATCTCGCCGGAGCCGAGGAGCTCGACGGCGAAGAGCCCGAAGCCCTCGTCGTCCCACTCCTCCTCCCACCGCTCGATGTTCTCGGCGGTCAGGTCGAGGTCGCGGACCGAACCGT
Source organism: Streptomyces sp. NPDC048361 (assembly GCF_040651795.1). NCBI lineage: Bacteria > Bacillati > Actinomycetota > Actinomycetes > Kitasatosporales > Streptomycetaceae > Streptomyces > Streptomyces sp. NPDC048361. The sequence continues at coordinate 86,534 of NZ_JBEZKW010000022.1, read as the reverse complement.
CGCCGATCCAGCGCATGACCTCCGGGTCGGCGTTGATCTCGGCCATGGGGACGAGGTCGTCGTCGGTCCAGCGGCGCAGCAGGAGGCGGGGGGTGCGGATCTCGGTCATGGGGCCATCCTGCACGGCATGGTGCCCGAGCCGGAAATCGTTCCTGCGCAAGCGTCCTTCGGCTGTGTGATCGAGCGTCCCCTTCGGCGGCCGGTCGCGGCTCTGCGCCGCCACGTCCGGAGGACCGCGACCACACGCCGGCCGGCGGTCGGCGGTCGGCGGTCGGCGGTCGCTGGACGCCGGCCCACAGCCCACAGCCCACAGCCCACAGCCCGCAGCCCGCAGCCCGCAGCCCGCAGCTCAGTAGTACGCGCGCATGATCTCCGTCGCCCACTCCGGCTGTGTCGTGGCCTCGCGTGGGGCGAACTCCGTCATGTAGGGCTTGATGTCGAGGACCGGCGTGCCGTCGACCGCGTCCAGGCCCTGGACGTGGAGGTCGAGCCCCTCGACGCGCACCAGCCGGCAGCGGGAGACCCCGAGCCGGTTGGGCCGGTTCTTGCCGCGCTGGGCGAAGATGCCGACGAGGGGCCAGTCCGTGTTGCCCCGCGGGTGCCGGGCCCCGGTCTCCACCTTGTCGACCGGTACCCGGTCGAAGTGGTAGACGATCTCCACGTGGGAGAAGGAGTCGAGGCCGGCGAGGGCCTCGGGTCCGAACCGCGTTCCGTCGAGGCGGATCACGGCGGACACCTCGCCCCATTCGTCGTCGCGGACCTCGGCCCGGCCGCCCGTCACCCGGCCGACCGGGTCGGACACGACCTCGCTCCGGCTGCTGCTCTCCGACATGTGCTGCGCCTTTCGCGAGACGGGAGCGATCATGATCCACCGTACGCCGGAGGCACGGGCACCCGGTAGGGGCCGGCCTTCAGGCGTCGGGCCGGCCGCGCCCGCCGTCCCGCCGGGGGAACGTCACCCTGCGCACCGGGCCGGGGCCGTCCCGCCTGGTGGCGCCGGGGTGACAAGAGCCGCCCCCGCGCGATAGGTACGGCTGTCATGAGCACACAGCCACTGCCTCTCGAAGGCATCACCGTCGTCGCCGTCGAACAGGCCGTCTCCGCACCGTTCGCGACGCGGCAGCTCGCCGATCTCGGCGCTCGCGTCATCAAGATCGAGCGCATCGACGGCGGCGACTTCGCCCGCGGCTACGACACCGCGGCCCGGGGCCTCGCCTCGCACTTCGTGTGGTGCAACCGCGGCAAGGAGTCGGTGGCCCTCGACCTCAAGGATCCGCGCGGACTCGACATCCTGCGCCAACTCGTCGCGGGCGCCGACGTGTTCGTGCAGAACCTGGCGCAGGGCGCGGCGGCCCGGCTCGGCCTGGACGCGGCCACCCTGTGCGCCGCCCACCCGCGGCTCGTGGCGGTCGACATCTCCGGTTACGGCGCCGAAGGCCCGTACGCGCACAAGCGGGCCTACGACATGCTGGTGCAGTGCGAGGCGGGCTTGGTGTCGGTCACCGGGACGCCCGGGCAGCCCGTGAAGGCGGGTATCCCCGCCGCCGACATCGCGGCCGCCATGTACGCCTTCTCGGGCGTCCTGGCCGCCCTGGTGCGGCGCGGTACGACGGGGCGTGGCGGGCCGGTCGAGATCTCGATGCTGGAGGCGCTCGCCGAGTGGCTCGGTCATCCCCTGCACCATGTGATGCACGGGGGCAGCGAACCGGCGCGCACCGGGGTCGCGCACGCCGTGATCGCGCCGTACGACGCGTATGTCACGGCCGACGGCGGGCAGGTGCTGCTGTCGGTGCAGAACGACCGTGAGTGGCGCCGCCTCGCCGAACTGGTTCTCGGGCGCGCCGAGTTGGCTCACGACGCGGCCTTCGCCACCAATGCGGCACGGGTCGCGCACCGGGCGCGGACGGACGAGGTGGTGGCGGGGGCACTGGCCGGGCTGACCGCGGCCGAAGCGGTGGAGCGTCTGGAGGGCGCCGGGATCGCGTGCGCGAGGCTCAACACGGTCGGCGAGGTCGCCGCGCACCCCCAGCTCGCTGCGCGCGGCCGCTGGCGGGAGGTGGACTCACCGGTGGGGCCGCTGAGGGCGCTGCTGCCGCCCATCAATCTGGGCGGCAGCCAGGAGGCTCGGATGGGTGCGGTTCCCGCGCTCGGCGAGCACACCCGCGCAACCCTGCGGGCCCTGGGAATGACGGACGAGCAGATGGCCGGGTTGCGCCGGGACGGCGTGATCGTCTGAACGAACGCGGTGCGCGTGGCGTCGGGGGTGGGTTCAGCCGCGGCTGCCGAAGAGTGAGCGGCGCAGCCGCCGCAGTGGCGCGAAGAGCGAGACGCGAGCGGTCTTGCTCCTGCGGGTGTGCGCGACGTCACGCGAGGTCAGCTCCCGCATCAGCAAGGTCGCCTCGGCCGCCTCGCGGTGCGGGACGGCGGGACCGCCGAGCACCGAGAGGTGGCGGTCGAGCCGCGAGCTGGTCGCGCCGCTTCCGCAGGTGATCGCAGGGACTCGCGCCCTGCTGCGCACTGTTATCTGTTCCATGTCACTCCCCACCCGTACGAGGGCACCCGGCCCCGGGCAGGGTAACCCTACCGCCCCGGGTTCACACGCGTGTATCCCGGTGACGCGATTCACCTGGAGGGGGCGCAGGTTGACGATGATGCTCCGAATACATGTGATTCCAGGGCGAGTTGGACAGTTCGCCGACTGCCCCTCACGCTCCGTCGCGGCCCGTGTTCGTACTGAGTGTGCAATGCCGTTCAAGGGGGCGGCAACCGTGCGGCCCAGGGTTAACGTGGAAGGGTTTCTCCGCCGCGGATGGGGGGCTCGCCAGTGAGCGAAGTGCCGGGCAGTGAGCGGCGATTGATCGCGGGACGCTACCGGCTCCTCTCCCCTCTGGGCCGCGGCGGCATGGGCGTGGTGTGGCGGGCGCGGGACGAGGTCCTGGGGCGCGAGGTGGCCGTCAAGGAGGTCAGGGCGCCGGCCGGCCTCGACACCCCCGAGGTGCGGCGGTTGTACGCGCGGCTCGAGCGCGAGGCGTGGGCCGCGGCGCGGATCTCGCACCGCAACGTGGTGACGGTGTACGACGTGGCGGCCGAGGACGGGCGGCCCTGGATCGTCATGGAGCTGGTACGCGGCCTCGCCCTGTCCGACGTGCTCGAAGCGGAGGGCCCGCTGGGCCCGCAGCGCGTCGCGCGTATCGGCGCCGAGGTGCTCGCCGCGCTGCGGGCGGCACACGAGGCCGGGGTGGTGCACCGCGATGTGAAGCCGGCGAACGTGCTGCTCGCCAACGACGGGCGGGTCGTCCTGACCGACTTCGGCATCGCGACGGTGGCGGGCAGCCAGACACTCACGATGACGGGGGAGGTCGTCGGTTCGCCTGAATTCCTGGCGCCCGAACGGGCGTTGGGGCACACGCCGGGCCCCGCGTCGGACCTGTGGTCGCTCGGGGTGCTGCTGTACGCAGCGGTGGAGGGCCACTCCCCCTTCCGGCAGGAGACCCCGCTGTCCACGCTGCGGGCGGTGGTCGACGACGCGCCGGCGCCGCCCCGGCTGGCGGGAGCGCTGGCGCCGGTGATCGAGGGGCTGCTGCGCAAGGAGCCCGCGGAGCGGCTGCCGGCCGAGGAGGCGGAGCACCAGTTGCGCCTGGTGGCCGCGGGCGGCAGCGTGGCGGGCCGGACGCAGGCGACGACGATCGTGGCCGGGGCTCCCGGGCCCCCGCCGGATTCCGTCCCGCCGACGTCCGCGCTGCCGTACCCCGCGGCGGAACCCGCCGGCGCCACGGCCGCGACGGCCCGGGACGGCGAAGAGGCGCGGCACACCGGTGCCGTCCTGCTGGCCGGAGCGCTGGTCCTGTTGCTCGTACTGGGGTGGCTGGTCTGGCTGCTCGTGCACGACAACTCCGTTGAGGGGCGGGGAGGTTCGTCGTCGTTGCCGCCGGGGCCTTCCGTGCCGCACTCCTCGCCGGCGACCAAGGCGACCCCCAGCACGGCGAGCAGCGGGCCGTCCACCCCCTCGGCGTCCGCGAGCACCGCAGGGAGCAGCCGCTCTCCCTCATCGACGCCGGCCCAGTCGGTGGAGCTCACCCTGCAGGTGGTGCGCGGGAGTTACCGGGGTGCGTGTCCGGCGCCCGTGGCGTCGGCGCCCGAGGTGGTCGTCGCGTTCACCGTGGGGCGTACGCCGGCTCAGGTGGAGTACCGCTGGGTCACCCGGGACGGCCGCTCGTCCGACCCGGGGTGGAAGACGCTCTCCTTCGCCGCGGACGGGCCGCGGACCCGGCAGGTGGCGCACACCGAGTCACCGGCGCACAGCGGTTCCAACGAGGTCCATGTCGAGGTGCGCGCACCGGTGAAGGGCTCGTCCGACGCGGTGGCGTACTCGGTGACGTGCGATGAGGAGACCCCGACGGGCGGGCCCTCCTCATCGCCGACGCCGACGGGCGCTTCGTCGCCGCCCGCCGGCTGAGCGAGATCGGGCGCGCCCGGATCCGGGCGCGCCGGGTGGGGTGCTGGATCAGGCGGCGCGGGTGAAGGCGGGCAGGTACGCGCCCGACTGACCGGCCGCGGTGGGGTGGTAGGACTCGCCGATGTTGGTCCACATGACGCTGTTGAGCCACGGGCTGCTGGAGCAGATCTCGTGGTTGGTGAAGCCCGCCACGACGTCCGCGAAGCTGAAGCCGTGGTCGGCGGCGCGCTTGGCGGTCACCGAGTTGAGCTCGTCGGCGGCGCCGTTGATGGCCGAGCGGGAGTTCTCGCTGAGTCCGGCGATGCAGCTGCCGCCGATCTTGTAGAAGTGCGGGTAGCCGATGACGACGACGTGGGCGTTGGGGGCCTTGGATCTGATCGCCGAGTACACCGAGTCGAGCAGGCCCGGCAGGGTCGAGTCGACGTAGGCGCGGGCCGCCGCCACCTTGCCGAGGCAGGTGGACTCCGAGTACAGGACGCAGTTGGTCATGACGTCCGAGAAGCCGGCGTCGTTGCCTCCGATGGTGATCGAGACGAGGTCCGTGGTGGAGCTGAGCGGGCCGAGCTGGCTCGCCGTCACATCACCCGTACGAGCGCCCGAGCAAGCGGTGAAGTTGAACGAGGCGGGTGAATGCGCTGCCGCCCACAGGGCCGGATAGGCCTTGGTCGAACGCTTGCAGCTGCCGCTCGAACTGTCGTAACTCCCGGAGCCCACACCGGAAGAGTACGAGTCGCCGAGGGCCACGTAGTGGGACCCGGCCGCCTGGGTTGCCGCTGCCGCCACGCCGGCCCCGGTGAGGGAAAGCGCGACTGCCAGCACGAGCGCCCATGCATATGCCGCGATTCGGGACAGTTTCATGGAACCTCCTTGTAGCGGGTTTTCCGCCACGGCAGTGGTACCAGCCAGTACGTGTCGCGGGAAGTGTCCATGCCAAGAACGTCGGACGGACATCTGTGCTTATCCGGTGATCCGTCAGCAACTCGCGAGTAATCCTTCACCGGAGCGCCACACTCCGCTGACGGACCGTCAATTTACGTTCACCCGGAGCCGATCGCCGTCTTGACGGGACTGTCCGGACTGCGCCACATTGAAGCCTCGCATCCGGCGCATCGGGGGGAACCGTCGCCAATGCAGACCATCAGTGACAGATCGGCAGGGAGTGCGTCGTTGGACGCCGACCTGCTGCCCGTCCTCGCGGGGGCGGCACTCGCCGTTTCGGCCACCGGCGCGGCCCTGGTCTTCTTCGACCCGGACTCCGCGCTGCGCGCCCCGCTCGCGCTCTTCTACCTGGTGGCCGCGCCCGCCGAGGCCTGCGCGTTCCTGCTGCGCCGCCTGGAACCGCTCGCACGGGTGACGGTGTCTTTGTCGGGGGCGGTCGTCATCGACCTCCTGACCGCCGAAAGCATGGCCGGACTGCATCTCTGGTCGGTGCCGGCCGGTGTCACGGCGGTCGGCGTGATCAGTCTTCTCCTTTTCCTGCAGGGGCTTTTGCCCGGCACCCGGCGGGGAACGGAGGTGCCGCGCGGGACCCGATAGGGGAAATTCGGCGCACATCACAGAAAAGTAAGGCTTGGATACAGGCCTTGCTCTACAGTCCCAAGCATCAATACCGTCTACATCCACCCGCACCGGTCCATCAGGCAAAGCGGCACTGGGGGAGGGCTCTCGCGTCGCGATGGATACCGGAACGGGGCGCGGTAGGGGGGTGCCGTAACCGGTCTTCGCCTTGCGGGGACCGGGCCACGGGCCGCGCGGCCGGCAAAGCCAAGCTCACCCGAAGAATGCGGTGTGCCATGCCGTCATGACCGGCGTGAGAACCCCCCTTTCGTCACCGGAAACTCAGCCGGACCGCCCGGGGGCGGGCGGTCCACCGGACGAGAGGGACAGTGAATCACCATGACTCCTTCCGTGCGCCCGGCCATCCCGGGCCAAGATCAATTAATCGGGGAATCCCCGGATCGCGAACCGGCCGTCGCGACGGACAGCCGAATATCCCGTGCTTACCGACCGGTTTCGGCGAATTTCGCCATTGCGCCGCCGGTGAGCGTCGTGATCCCGGCGATGAACGAGGCCGAAAATCTTCCCCATGTGTTCAAGACGCTTCCCCATTGGATTCACGAAGTCGTCCTGGTCGACGGGAATTCGACCGACGACACGGTGCGCGTCGCCCGTGAGCTGCGGCCGGACGTCAAGGTCGTCAAGCAGGTCGGCAAAGGCAAGGGAGACGCCCTCATCAGCGGCTTCGCCGCCTGCACCGGCGACATCATCGTCATGGTCGACGCGGACGGTTCCGCGGACGGCGACGAGATCGTCAGCTATGTCTCGGCCCTGGTCGGCGGCGCCGACTTCGCCAAGGGCTCCCGCTTCGCCAACGGCGGCGGCACCGACGACATGACGCCGATCCGCAGGCTCGGCAACGCGGTCCTGTGCGGCATCGTCAACCGCAAGTTCGGCGCCCGCTACACCGACCTCTGCTACGGCTACAACGCCTTCTGGAAGCGGTGCCTGGACACGATCGTGCTCGACTGCTCCGGGTTCGAGATCGAGACCCTGATCAACATCCGGATCGTCAAGGCGGGACTGCGCGTCCAGGAGGTCCCGAGCTACGAGTACAACCGGATCCACGGCGTCTCCAACCTCAGCGCCGTGCACGACGGCATCCGCGTGCTCAAGGTGATCCTCAAGGAGAAGGCCGTGCCCCGTGCGCTCCGGCGCACCCAGGCCGTCTTCCTCAACGCACGGCGAGGAGAGGTCATTTGACGCAGCGTCGCTTCTCCGTGGTGATCTGTGTGTACACCGAGGACCGCTGGGAGGACATCCTCGCGGCGGTCTCCTCGGTGCGCGCGCAGTCCCGGCCGGCCCTGGAGACGCTGCTCGTCGTGGACCACAACGAGCGCCTCCGCGACCGGCTCGCCCGGGAGTACGGGGAACGCATCGCGTCGGGAGAGGTGCGGGTGCTCGCCAACGCGGGCCCTCGCGGCCTGTCGGCCGGCCGCAACACCGCAATCGCGGTGGCCCGGGGCGAGTTCGTGGCCTTCCTCGACGACGACGCGGTGGCCGAGCGCGACTGGCTGCGCCACCTCGCCGAGGGGTACGCCGACCCCCGGGTGATGGCGGTCGGCGGTCGCACGATGCCGGCCTGGGCCTCGGGGCGCAGGCCCGCGTGGTTCCCCGAGGAGTTCGACTGGATCGTCGGCTGCACCTACCGCGGCCTGCCGCCGGGCCGGGTCGCGGTCCGTAATGTGCTGGGCGGCAACGCGTCCTTCCGCGCCGCGGCGTTCGAGGCGGCGGGCGGCTTCGCCACCGGCATCGGCCGCGACGGCGACAAGCGGCCGCTGGGCTGCGAGGAGACGGAGCTGTGCATCCGCCTGAGCAAGGCACTGCCCGGCGCCGTGCTGCTCATCGACGACCGCGCCGTGATCCACCACCGGGTGCCCGCCGCCCGCGAACGCTTCGGATACTTCCGTACGAGGGCGTACGCGGAGGGCCTCTCCAAAGCCTTGGTCGCGCGAAGTGTGGGCTCCAGCAAGGGACTTGAGTCCGAGCGGCGCTACACCGGGCGAGTCCTTCCGGCCGGCGTGGCACGCGGCGTACGGGACGCGGTGCTCGGGCGACCCGGCGGCGCGGGTCGCGCGGGCGCGATCGTGACCGGCGTCGCGGCGGCGGCCGGCGGCTATCTGCTCGGTACGCTGCGGGCCCGCAGGGGCGGGACGGCGTTCACGGTCGCCCCCATCGAGCGGACGGGGCGGGCGGGCCCCGTCGAGGAGGGCGAGGCGGGCGAGGCGAGCCTGATGAGCAAGCGGCCGGGACCGGACGGAGAGGGCGGGACGGCATGACCGGCACCACGCGCACGCTGCCCGTGCCGATCCTCATGTACCACGCCGTGGCGCACTCCCCCGCGCAGACCGCGTACGGACTCTCCGTCACACCGGAGGCCTTCGCGGACCAGATGGAGCTGCTCGCCGAACTCGGCTGCACCCCGGTCACCACGGCCGGGCTCGCACACGCCTGGCGCACCGCGGGCGCGCTGCCGCGCCGGCCCGTCCTGATCACCTTCGACGACGGCTACGAAGGGGTGCACCGCCACGCCCTGCCGGTGCTCGCCGGATACGGCTTCGCCTCCACGGTGTTCGTCACGACGGGCTGGCTTCGCGGTGCCCACGACGAGGGCGGCGCCCTGGACACCATGCTGGACTGGGACCAGGTGCGCCAACTCGCCGCGGCGGGCGCCGAGATCGGCGCACACAGCCACAGCCACCCGCAGCTGGACCAGCTCACCGATGACCGGCTCCGGTTCGAGACGATGCGCTGCAAGGAGATCCTCACCGAGGAGCTGGGCCGCCCGCCGTCCTCCTTCGCCTACCCGTACGGCTACTCCAGCCGCCGGGTGCGGCGCACGGTGCGGTCGGCCGGGTTCGGCCAGGCGCTCGCCGTGGGCAACGCGCTCGCCCAGCGCCGTCAAGGACCGTACGCGCTTGAGCGGGTGACGGTCCGCCGCTCCACCGGACTCGATGAATTCGAGCGGCTCGTCGCCGGCACCGGCCGCGACATCGCGCGCACCTTCGCCGCGGACCGGGCCCTGACGAAGGGGTACGCCCTGGTCCGCGGGGCCCGCAGGGCCGGACGCGCACTCGGCGGTCCCTGACGAGGGACCGGAACACGACCGACCGGAACCAGAAGGTGAGCGGTACCCGTGAGTGACGTGAGCACCGCCCAAGGGAGCCCCACCGCACCGGCACCGGACGAGCGCCGGGGCCTCCCGCTCTTCCGCAACGCCTACGCGCTGATGCTCAACACCGGGATCAGCGCGGTGCTCGGGCTCGGGTTCTGGCTGATCGCCGCCCGGTACTACACCGACGACGCGGTCGGTCAGGGCTCGGCGGCGATCGCCGCCATGAAGTTCCTCGCCGGGCTGACCGCGCTCACCCTGGCCGGGACGATGGCACGGTTCATCCCGGTGTCGGGCGCCGCCACCGGCCGGCTCGTGCTCCGAACGTACGCGGTGAGCGCGTGCGTCGTCGGTGCGGCCGCGGTGGTCTTCGTGACGACGCTGGACTTCTGGGGGCCCTCGTACCGCTTTCTGCACGGCACGCTCAACGGGCTCGGCTTCATCGCGGCCGTGGTCGCCTGGTCGGTCCTCACCTTGCAGGACGGGGTGCTCACGGGGCTGCGGAGCGCGTTCTGGGTGCCGGTCGGCAACACCGCGTTCTCGGCGGTCAAGCTGCTGCTTCTGGTGGCGATCGCCACGTCGTTGCCGACGAGCGGTGTCTTCGTGTCGTGGGTCGCGGCGATCACCGTGTCGGTGCTGCCGCTGGGCTGGCTGGTGTTCCGGCGCCTGATCCCCGGCCATGTGGAGCTGACCGCGCACATCGCGCGGCCGCCGGCCTACCGGCAGATGGGGCGCTTCCTGGCCGGGGACTGCACGGGGTCGCTCTTCGCGCTGGCCGTGGTCTATCTGGTGCCGGTGATCGTGGCCTCCCGGATCAGCCCGGCCGACAACGCGTACTTCTACATCACGGCGACCATCGGCGGCACCGTCGAACTGCTCGCCGTCAACATGGGAGCCTCGCTGACCGTCGAGGGTGCCCACGATCCCGAGCGCCTGGGGCGCAACGCGCGGGCGGCGCTGGTCCGGATGGTCACGATCGTGCTGCCGGTCTGCACCTTCCTGTTCGTCTTCGCGCCGCACATCCTGCACGTGTTCGGCGAGGGGTACGCCCGCCACGCCACGGCGCTGCTGCGCTGGCTGGTGGTCGGGGCGCTGCTGCGGGTGGTGATCGAGCTGTACTTCGCGGTGCTGCGCGCGCAGAGCCGCACCGCCGGACTGGCGCTGCTCCAGGGCGTGTTGTGCGTGCTGGTGCTCGGTTCCACACCGGCGCTGCTGCACCCGCTCGGCCTCGCCGGGGTGGGCATCGCGGAGGTCGCGAGCCTGTCGGTGATCGCGACGGTCGCGGCGGTGAAGCTGTTCGGGGTGCTGCGCTCCCCCCGCACTCAGCGGGTCAGCCAGCGCACCTCATAGGCGGCCATCGAGAACGACCGGCCGTCGACCTTCGCGTCGATGGCACGGTCGAGGGTGTTGACGACGAGTACGGCCTTGTCGCTCGCGAGCACACGGACGTTCGGTACGTCGTCGGGGGCGACGGAGACGGTGGTGAAGCGGGTGCCCGGCGGGAAGGCGGCGGCGAACGCGGCGATGAGCGCGTACATCGGCAACTGCCGTCCCCCGTCGGCGTGTTGGGTCGGACTCCACAGACAGCCGGGGCACGGTCCGCTCTGCCGTTCGGGGCTCCAGTAGAAGGCGGTGCCGGTCCCGCCGCGAGCCAGGGCGGCCAGACCGGCGGCCTGGGTGGCGACGCGCCGCTGCTCGCTCCAGCCCGACGCGTCGGGCTCGACGTAGTACTCCGCCCACCACAGGGGCAGCCCGCTCTGCTCGCGCACCCAGTCGCTGACGGCCGTCAGCTTGTCGGTGGCGGCAAAGGCGTCGGGCAGCAGCTGGTTGGTGCGGGTGAAGCTGGCGCCGTCGACGACCACGAAGTCGGCGCCCCTCTTGTGCTTGTTCCAGTACGTGAAGGCGTCCAGGACCCGCTGGTCGACCGAGCCCCAGGGGCCCTTGAGCGAGGACGCGTACGACTGGTCCTGCGGCCCGTAACTGTCCATCGCCAGATAGGGGCCGCCGACGAGGTTGGCCTGGTCGGCCTGTTTCAGGGCGTCGTAGACCTGGTTGTACAGCTGGGTGTAGCCCTCGTAGTTCCAGCGCCTGCGGGTGTCGTCGAAGAAACCCTTGAACTCGTTCCACACGACGAAGTGGCGTACGTCCGGATAGCGCGCGGCGACGGTGGCGGCGAGAGCGGCGAAGTCCTTGTAGTGCGCGGGGAGCGGCGCCGTCTCCAGGGACTTCACGCTCCAGTCCGTGCCGCTTGCCCCGGCCTTGCCGCCCTTCATCCAGTCGGGCGCGCAGCACAGGGTGATGACGGGAGTGGCGCCGGTGGAGCGGATGTAGGAGATGCGCCGGTCGAGGTCGGAGAAGTCGTAGCTGCCGGGCGAGGGTTCGGGGTTGCCCGCGCCCCACCCCATGATCGCCTGGTCCTGCGGCAGGCCCCGCCCCGAGAGCAGCTCGCGGGCGCGCGCCACGGCGTCGTCGTCTCCGGTGTCGGCGCTGTACTGGGTGTGGGTGAAGCCCCAGCCGAGCGCCGGATCGGTGTTGCTCGGGCCGGTCGGGCCGGGGCCGGGGCCCGGCCCGCCGGTGTCGCGGTGCGTGCCCGTGCACCCGGTGAGGGCGAGCGCGGCGAGGAGCAGGGCGGCCAGGACGAGCGAGAGCCGGCGCCGCGCCGCAGCGCCCGAGCCGTGCCCGCGCAGGCGGCCGGATGTGCTGCGGGAGCCGCGCCCGTGCCCCGGCCGGCGGTCCGTGCGGCCCGAGCCGGGCCCGGCTCGGCGGCCGGACGGACCGGCGCCCCGGGCGGTGTTTTCACGGTCGCGTTCCATCAACGGCGAGCGTATCGGCGGCAGTTGGCAGTCCGGCCAGTTTTACCGGATCGGGTACGGAACGCCCCCGGGCCATCAACGGGACAAAGCGCGTGCGGGGAAGGGCCCGGTGCCGGATCATGGGCGGCATGTCTGCGAACCCAGAGGCCGCGCTGCCGATTCGGCTGACCATGGACGACAGCGACTCGCCGTCCGACGTCGTCGACGCACTCTTCCTCGGCCGCTTCGCCACGGGCGAGCAGCCGTTCTCGTGCAGCTCCTCCATCGACCGGGTCAAGAAGGGGGTCAGCCTGCTGCCGCCGGCCGCGAAGGTGCTGCGGTCCGCCCGCGACGACGACCGCAGCGCGACGCTGGCCGAGGGCGTGGGCTGGACGCTTTTGGTGTCACGCTGGAACCGGGGCGCGGACGTGACGGTGACCGCGACCAGCGAGGAGCTGGCCGAACAGGTGCTCAAACAGGCCACCGAGGGCGCCGAGGACGAGCCCGAGCCGCAGCCCGAGAACGTCACGATGGGCTTCTGGTACGTGTCGCCGCGGCGCGGCCCGCACCGCACGACGCGGCAGATCGCGGCCGGCACGTGGCAGGAGGTGCGGCCCAACTACACGGCGCCGGTGGCCGACGCGCTCGATCGTCTGATGAAGGTGACCCCGGACGACATCGCGGGCCGGCTCCTGCTGCTGCACGGGCCGCCGGGCACCGGCAAGACGTCGGCGCTGCGCACCCTGGCCCGCTCCTGGCGCGACTGGTGCCAGGTGGACTGTGTGCTCGACCCGGAGCGGCTCTTCAACGACGTCGGCTATCTGATGGACATCGCCATCGGTGAGGACGACGGCAGCGCGAAGGGCCGCTGGCGGCTGCTCCTCCTGGAGGACTGCGACGAACTGATCCGCGGCGAGGCCAAGCACACGGCGGGGCAGGCCCTTTCGAGGCTGCTCAATCTGACGGACGGGCTGCTTGGGCAGGGCCGCAACGTTCTGGTGGGGGTCACCACCAACGAGGATCTGGAGCGCCTGCACCCGGCGGTGGTGCGCCCGGGCCGCTGCCTCGCGCGCATCGAGGTCGGCGCGCTGACCCGGGCGGAGGCGGTCGGCTGGCTGGGCACGGACGAGGGCGTCCCGCGCGACGGCGCGACCCTGGCCGAGCTGTACGCCCTGCGGCGCGGCACGTCCCCGGCGTCCCTGCCGGACCAGCGCGACTCGGACGCGGGTCTCTACCTGTAGCCGCCACGGCCGCCTGACGCCTGCCCCGGGCCACCGATACGGCCCGGAGCCTCGTAGTGCGGGCGGACCGGGGCCATCCCGGGCTGCCAGGGGCGGGGCCGGTCCCGGGATCCCAGGGGCGGGGCCGGTCCCGGGATCCCAGGGGCGGGGCCGGTCCCGGGATGCCAGGGGTGGGGCCGGTCCCGGGCTGCCAGGGGCGGGGCCGGTCCCGGGATGCCGCGGTTGGGGCCGGTCCCGGGATGCCAGGGGCGGGGCCGGGGATTCGCGGCCGCTACTTCCCGTACGTCGCCCGCAGCGCGTCCTCGACCACGGCGCGGGCGGCGTCGCGGGCGAGGCCGAGACGGTGGGCCTCCCTCGCATAGGTGGCCGCGGCGGTCGCGGCGAGCCGCGCCGACGCGTCCCCCGCGGCCGCGACGAACGTCCCGTTGCGGCCCCGGGTCTCGATGACTCCGTCCGCCTCCAGAGCCCGGTACGCCTTGGCCACCGTGTTCGTGGCGAGCCCGAGCTCCTCGGCGAGCCCGCGGACCGTGGGCAGCTTGTAGCCGACGGGCAGTCTGCCGGAACGGGCCCGCCCGGCGATCTGGGCGCGCAGTTGCTCGTACGGCGCGTCGGGCGCGCCCTGGTCAATCACGATCTTGAGGGTCACAGCCCGATTCTCCCCCGCGTCGCGCCCCGCGAAAACGGGAGGCGCCGGCGCGGGGGCCCGGCTTGGCGTGGACACCATGCCCACGAGCTCGGCCGAGAACGGCGCCCTCCTTCATGTCGGGCCGGTCAAGGCAGGCGCACGAAGCTCCGCCTGGACGAGGACGAGTTCGCCGCGAGCGGTCTGGCCGAGCGCGACCCGCGGGCCGCGGCCCGCGCCGTGGCCGCGCTCGATGAGCTCGAACTCCTCGCCGAATTCGGGCACTTCACGGCGCTCATCGAATGAGGCGTCATCCGCCGGCGGGCGCCCCGGCGACCACCACGTACCGTTCGTCGTCCACTTCGCGCCCCCACAACCGCGCGTCCCCGGAGAGCCGTTCATAGCGCGTCTCCGCGGTCAGCGGGGCGAGCGATGCAAGGAGGCGCTCGGCGGGTATGCCGGCCCCGCCCCACACCCCCTCGACCAGGATCAGCCGACCGCCCGGGCGCAGCAGCGACCACCAGCGCCGCAGGGCGGCTTCGGGGTCGGGCAGGATCCACACCACGTGGCGGGCGAGGATCACGTCGAAGGTGCGCCCTTCGACGGGCGGCTTCGCCGCGTCCCCGGTCAGCACCTCGGCGCCGGTGCCGGCCAGCTTGGCGCGGGCCAGCTCCGTCATCCGGGGCGACAGATCGACGGCCGTGACCCGGTACCCCCGCTCGGCGGCGAGCAGCGACAGGCTTCCGGTGCCGCAGCCGAGGTCGAGGAACTCGCCCGCCCGGTCCGGCAGCCAGCCCGCGAGGTGCTCGTCCCAGGCGGCGCGCACCAGGGGGTCGCGCAGCCCGTGGTCGGGGTCCTCGTCGAAGGTGGCGGCGGCCTCGTCCCAGTCGATGGTCATGTCTGCATCCATGTCTCGATCGTGCCGGCCGCCACTGACAATCGGCCGGGCGATCAGTTCCGGTCCGCCTCGCCGTCGCCGCCGGAGGGGCCCAGCACCTTGCGGTAGTGCAGGCGGTCGTAGGGCCCGTCCACGCGGCGCTCGACGAGTTCGTACCCGTACCGCGGATAGATCCGCTGGTTCTCCCACATCAACGCGTTGGTGTAGGGCCGCACTTCGGGCAGGCCGAGGGCGCGCGCGTGCTCGTCGACGAAGTGCAGCAGCCGCCGGCCGAGGCCCGTGCCCCTGGCGGCCGGGTGGACGGCGATCGAGTCGAGGAAGAGATGGCCGGTCTTCGCGACGAGGACCCCCACGACCGGGTCACCGGCGACGAAGACCCGCCCCGCAGCGACATCGGCCGCGTGGTCGGCCTCCATGGGCACCGGCACGACCCCGATGCGCTCGATGTAGGGCCGGTAGGCGGCGTCGGTGACCTCCTTCACCCGGGGCACGTCGGCGGCGTTCGCGGGTCGGATCTCCTCGTTCACGGGGACACGGTACGCCGTGCGGGAGCCCGTTCTTAATCGGCTCTGAGGGGCTCCTTAAACGCACCATAAGGATCACCATCCCCCGCTCCCAGCAGGGGATTTCGCGCTTTCCTGGGGCTAGCGTGCTGATCGCCGGACGGGACATCCGGCCGTTCACCACCCCCACGCCCCCACTTGCCCGTGCACCACCGAAGGAGTACGTCACGATGACCTTCCCCCAGCTCTCCACCGCGTCCGAGCAGCGGGGACCCCGTCGGCGCAGGACCGCCGCCGTCGTCGTCGCGGCCGGCTTCGTGCCGCTCGCCCTGACGGGGCTCGCGGCCGGGCCCGCCGCCGCGCACGGTTCCATGACGGATCCGGTCAGCCGGGTCTCGGCCTGTTACGCGGAGGGCCCGGAGAGCCCGAAGTCGGCGGCGTGCAAGGCCGCCGTCGCGGCCAGTGGCGCGCAGGCCTTCTACGACTGGGCCGCGGTGAACATGGCCAACGCCGCGGGCAAGTCGAAGGAGATCATCCCTGACGGTCAGCTGTGCAGCGGCGGCAACGCCAAGTACAAGGGCCTCGACCTGCCGCGCGCGGACTGGCCGGCCTCCAAGCTGTCGGCGGGCAACCACACCTTCCGCTACAAGGGGACGGCCCCGCACAAGGGCTCGTTCGAGCTGTACATCACCAAGGACGGCTACGACCCGTCGAAGCCGCTCAAGTGGTCGGACCTGGAGGCGATTCCGTTCGTCAAGGTCACCGATCCGCCGATGCAGGGCGGCGACTACGTCTTCGACGGGAAGATCCCGGCCCGCTCCGGCCGCCACCTGATCTACTCGATCTGGCAGCGTTCGGACAGCCCCGAGGCCTTCTACACCTGCTCCGACGTGGTGTTCGGCAAGGACAGCGGCACGGCGGGCGCCCCCGCTCCGACGGCCTCCGCGCCCACCGAGCAGGAGATCGCGGACGGCGCCGGCAAGTCGACGGTCCAGCACCACCACGGCTCCGCCGCCCCGAGCACACAGCCGGGAGCGGCCGCGGCCGCCGGGGCCCAGCCCCCCGCCAACCAGCCGCAGCCGGAAGGCTCCGCGGCGGCCACCCCGGTCGACGCGACCGGCACCACGGGGACATCCGGCACCACCGGCACCACCGGCACGCAGAACCTCGCCGAGACCGGGGGCGACGGCACCACCCCGTACCTCGCCATCGGCGGCGCGGGCGCGATCGCCGTCGGCGCCGCGGCGCTGTTCGCGACGCTGCGCCGCAGGTCGGTGGCGGCCGGCCGGCACGGCCGCTGACCGCACGGCACACCCGCACCGCCCCCTCCCGGCTGCCGGGAGGGGGCGGTGCGGTCGCGTGGAGCGGGACGGGGTGACGGCGGGTCAGCCGATGACGGAGGCGCAGGTGGTGGGGGTGGCGTGCGCCGGGTCGAGCGCGTTGGCCACCTCGTGGTAGGCGACGCGGTCGGTCAGGCCGATCGCCACGTGTTCGGAGAGGTCGAGCGCGCACTTGTCCTGGATGAGGACGTTGTGGACGTCGGGGCCGTTCAGGAACTGCGTGCGGTAGGGGGTGACCACCTCGTCGTACTTGCTCGCGATGACCGTGTAGTGGACGCCGGGGACGGTGTCGCCGCCCTGGTTCAGCTGGGTGACGAAGGGCGAGCCGGCCATCTGGTCCGCGAGTCCCGGGGTGGCGAGCGTCAGCAGGTTCTCGGCGCCGGGGAAGTACGGCAGCAGCTGGGTGAGGCCGTCGAGGGTGGTGCCGTGGTTGTCGGGGGCGATCCCGACGAGGGCGTTGACCTTGGCGGCGCCGCCGAGGAACTTCAGGTACCAGCGCGGCATCATGCCGCCCTGGGAGTGGCCGACCACATCGGCCTTGGGGGTGCCGGTGGCGGCGAGCACCTTGTCGACGAAGGTGGCGAGTTGGGCGGCGGACTTGTCGATGGGGCCGAGCCCGTCGAAGAGGGGCACGCCGGGAAGCTGGCCGTAGTCGAGGGAGAAGACGCAGTACCCGCGGTCGACCAGGTACGGAGCGAGGGCCAGCCAGTTGTCGGTGCCGTTGCCGAAGGTGCCGTGCACCAGGACGACGGGGCGGGGGTGGGCGGCGGAGGGCTTGCAGGAGTAGTTGTTCCAGCCACTGCTCGGCGCGGACTGGGCCTGTGCGGCGGTCGCCGGGGCCAGCGCAGCCGCGGCGGCGAGCAGTAGCGCGGACAGGGGTCTGAGCACACGTTTCCAGGGCAGCATCGGGTGATCTCCTTGCGGCTCAAGGGAGTTGCGATGGGGATGTCGCGATGGGAATGTCGCGATGGGGGAATCGCCCTGCGGCCCGGACCACAAGTGAGGTGCCGTACGAGGTGTGTACGGGGCGTGCTCACGCCAAATTACGCACGGGTAGCGTAGGAGTGAAGTTACGCGTCGGTAAAACTTGTGGCACCGGCCCGGGCCGTACCGATGGCGCGGTGTACGGACGGAGTGCTCGTGCGCCGCGGGGGCGGGACCGGAGGCGGGCTGCACGGAGAGGCTCATGCGGCGGGGGTCGCACCGGAGGCCGGGTGCACGAAGGGCCCGCGCGGGGACGTCTCGCTGACCGCGAACGCCGCGGACGAGGAGCCCGCCAACGGGTCGAAGGGCGGCCGGCGTTGGATCGCCGCCGACGGCCAGAGCGTCGCCGCGGGCGACGGCGCCGCGTCCAAGGTGTCGGTACGCGGCTACGACGGGGCGGGCGCGATCGAGCCCGGCACCTCCCAGCTGCGCTCCGAGGCCTTTGACCTGACGCCACGTCAGGCGAGCGGAGGCGGCACCCTCCTCTACACGGACGCCACGGGGACCGAGAACCGCTGGAAGATCCCGGCCGTCGACTCCGGACCGCGGTCGCCGACGTCAGGAAGGGGTTGGTTGCTCCCTGAGGGCGCTCCGGGCTCGGCTCAGCCCTCGTCACCGCGAGCCCGGGCGGCGCCTTCCAGCCGTGCCGCCGGGTTCGCTCAGGCCGCGTCCGACAGCGAGCCCGGGATGATGGCGCGGGGGCCGAACTTGGCGCGGGCGCGGTCGGCCACCGCCTCGATGCGGCGCGCCCGTTCGTCCTGGGGGTCGAACGTGAGCTGGTGCGCGGCGAGTTCGGCCGTCGCGAGCCCCTCGGCCCGCAGGGAGATGCCGCGCACCCTGGCGCGTTGCAGGCCCAGTGCCGTGTGGAGGGCGTAGGCCAGGTCGGCCAGTGCGGGCGAGTGGGCCGACGGCTCGCGCAGGGCGCGGGTGCGGGTCGTGGTGGACCGGTCGGCATAGCGCACGGTAAGGCTGAGGGAACGGCACACCTGGTCGGCGCCGCGCAGCCGGACACCCAGCTCCTCCGCGAGGGAGAGCAACGCCCTGCGGTGCCGTACCGGGTCCAACTCATCGCGGGGGAAGGTGCGTTCGGCGGCGATGGAGCGGGCGGAGGCGTTCGGGACGACGGGGGTACGGTCGATGCCGCGGGCGCGTTCCTGGAGGTCGCGGCCCTGCTTCGCGCCGAGGATCCGCTGGACGGTGCCGGGCGGGGCGTCGGCGAGACGCCCGGCCGTGTCGAGTCCGTACGCGCAGAGGGTGCGGGCGGTCGATCGGCCGACGCCGTCGAGGGCGCGGACCGGCAGCGTGGCGAGGTAGCGGTCCACCTCGTCGGGGCGGACCGTCCGGGTTGTCCCGGGCCCGGCGTCGCGGGCCGCCATTCTGGCCAGCATCGGGTTGGGTGCGAGCCCGATGGCGCACTCCAGGCCGAAGTGGGCGAGGGCGCGCACCCGCAGGACCGCGGCGAGCTGTCCCGCGTCCTGGCCGAAGTACTTCTCGGCGCCGCCCAGGTCGGCGAGGAGCCCGTCGGGCGGCAGCGCCTGGACGACCGGGGTGAGGTTCTCGGTCAGCGCGATCAGTGGGGGAAGCACCGCTCCCGCGTCCGCGAGGGCGAACCGTGCACAGAGGATCATCCCGCGCTCCCTGGACTTGAGTGCCACAACTTCCGCCCGGTGGGGGCTCCTTCGCCCGCCGGGCGCAGGTCGGCCCAGGGGTTCAGTTCGTAGCCGTTGGCCAGGTGGATGCGGCGGCCGTTGCCGGTGGACGGGCCGGCCGTCGCCGCGGCAGCCGGTTCGGCCGCGCCGCCGGAGCGTCCGGCAGGGTCGGCCGGTTCGGCGGGGCCGGTCCG
This sequence comes from Streptomyces sp. NPDC048361, assembly GCF_040651795.1. Classification (NCBI taxonomy): domain Bacteria; kingdom Bacillati; phylum Actinomycetota; class Actinomycetes; order Kitasatosporales; family Streptomycetaceae; genus Streptomyces; species Streptomyces sp. NPDC048361. Next base: position 67,186 of record NZ_JBEZKW010000022.1, on the reverse strand, counting down.
TTCGGGCGGGGCGGCGAGGCGGGCCGCGACCGCGTCGAGGCCGCCTTCGCGGCGCAGCTCCGCGAGTTCGGCGAGGTTCCAGGCGCGGGCGCCCACCACGCTGAGGCTGCGCGGGCCGCGCCGCTGCACCACACCGCGTACGAGGAGGAGCCAGGAGTGGAAGACGGTGTAGGCGCAGGTGTCGTGGCTGTCCTCGAAGAAGGCCAGGTCGACCAGGCCGGTGCCGTCGTCCAGGGTGCTGAAGACGACGCGCTTGCCGGAGCGGATCGGCGGGGTCTGGGTGGCCGCCTTGGCGCCCGCGACCAGGACGGTCTGCCCGTGTTCGGCGGCGCGCAACCGCTTGGCGGAGACCACGCCGAGTTCGCGCAGGAAGGTGGTGTGGTCCTCCATCAGATGGCGGGAGGTGTCCATGCCGAGGACGCCGAGTTCGGCGCTGAGCCGTTCTGCCTCGTCCAGGTCGGGCAGGCCCGCACCGGCCGTCAAGGCGCCTCCGTCCAGGGGGAGTTGGCCGCCGGCGGCGTGGCGGGTGCCGTGGAGTTCGGAGAGGTGGAGGAGCAGGTCGCGCCGGTTGCCGCCGAACGCGTCGAGCGCGCCGATCCGGGCGAGCCGTTCGGCGACCGGGCGGCTCGGCCTTGCCCGCTGCCAGAAGTCACGCAGCGAGGCGTAGGGCCGGCCGGCCTCGATGCGGGCGCTCTCGGCCTCGCTGATGCCGTGGACGTCGCAGAGCGCGAGCCGCACCCCCCACTTACCGGACACCAGTTCGATTGTGTGGGCGACCGACGATCGGTTCACATCCACCGGCAGGATCGGCACGCCGCGGCGCCGCGCGTCCGCGAGCAGCAGCCGCTTCGGGTACATCCCGGGGTCGTGGGTGAGCAGCCCGGCGTAGAAGGCGGCCGGGTGGTGCGCCTTGAGCCAGGCCGACTGGTAGGTGGGTACGGCGAAGGCGACGGCGTGCGCCTTGCAGAAGCCGTACGACCCGAAGGCCTCGACGATCTCCCAGGTGCGGGCGATCACCTCGGGCGCGTAGCCGCGCTCCCGGGCGAGCTGGGCGAACCAGACCTTGATGCGCGCCTGGGACTCCGGGTCGGAGAGCCCGCGCCGCACCCGGTCGGCCTCGCCGCGGCCGCAGCCGGTCATGATGTTCACGATCTCGATGATCTGCTCGTGGAAAACGACCACGCCGTAGGTGTCGCGCAGCGCGTCGGCCAGGTCGGGGTGGGGGAAGCGGGCCGGGGCCCGCCCGTGCCGGGCCTCGATGAAGGGGCGCACCATGTCGGCGGCGACCGGGCCCGGCCGGAACAGCGAGATGTCGACGACGAGGTCGTGGAAGGTGGAGGGCTGGAGCCGTCCGACCAGGTCGCGCTGGCCGGGGGACTCGATCTGGAAACAGCCCAACGTCTCGGTGGAGGCGATGAGTTGATAGGTCTTGGCGTCGCCCGGCGGGACCTGCGCCGGGTCGTCGAGGTCGAGCCTCTCGCCGGTGGTCCGGCCGATCTCGGTGACCGCGTGGGCCATCGCGGACTGCATCCGTACGCCCAGAACGTCCAGCTTGAGCAGGCCGAGGTCCTCGACGTCCTCCTTGTCGAACTGGGACATGGGGAAGCCCTCGCCGCTGGTGGGCATCACGGGGGTGCGGCGCAGCAGTGAGGCGTCGGAGAGGAGCACGCCGCAGGGGTGCATGGCGATGCCGCGCGGCAGGGCGTCCAGCGCTTCGACGAGCTCCCAGAGCTTGCCGTACTTCTCCATCTCCCCTGCCAGAGAACGCAGTTCGGGAAGTTCCTGCAGGGCGGTGCGGGCGTCGCGGGCCCGGATGTGCGGGAAGGACTTGGCGATCTCGTCGATGACGGCCGGGTCCATGGACAGGGCGGCGCCCACGTCCCGGATGGCGTGCCGCACCCGGTAGGTCTCGGGCATGGAGACGGTGGCGACCCGCTCGGTGCCGAAGCGGCCGATGATCGCGCGGTAGACGTCGAGCCGGCGGGCGGACTCCACGTCGATGTCGATGTCGGGCAGCACCGGCCGCTGCTTGGACAGGAAGCGCTCCATCAGGAGGCCGTTCTCGACGGGGTCGGCGTGGGCGATGCCGAGGAGGTGGTTGACGAGCGAGCCCGCGCCGGAGCCGCGCGCCGCGACCCGGATGCCCATCTCCCGTACGTCGTCGACGACTTGGGCGACGGTGAGGAAGTACGAGGCGAACCCCCAGTGCGCGATGATGTCCAGCTCGTGGTGCATCCGCTCCCAGTACGCGCGCCGGCCTGCGTAGCCGCGCAGCACCATGCCGGCGGCGGCCCGCGAGGCGAGGACGCGCTGCGGGGTGCGGTCGGCCGCGCCGACCAGGTGCGGCTCGGGGAAGTAGGCGAAGGTCTTGATGCCGAGGTCGTCCTGGGGGTCGACGAGGCACTCGGCGGCGGTCTCCTCGGTCATGGCGAGCAGCCGGTGCGCCACCTCGCGCCGCCAGCCGGCCGCCTCGGCGACCCGCTCGGCGATCTTGAACATGGCAGCCGGGTCCTTGAGCCAGCGCTCGCCACTGTCGAACGGCGGCCGCACCGGCACCAGCCGCCGGGCCGCGTCGAGCACATCGGCGACCGGGCCCTGCCCGGGGTCGGCGTAGCGCGCGGCGTTGGTCAGGACGGCGCGTACGCCCTGGTCGGCGGCGAAGCCGACGGTGCGCGCGGCGAGCCGGAGCGAGCCGGGGCCCGTCCCCCGCAGGCCGTGGTGGACCGCTTCGAGGCGGAGCGCGTCACCGTAGAGCTCCCGCCAGGGCGCGAGCAGTTTCGCGGCGCGGTCGGGGCGGCCCGCGCTCAGCGCCCGGCCGATCTCGGAGGCCGGGCCGAGCAGCACGGTGAGCCCTTCGGCGGGCAGGTCGGCGTGGGTGAGGGCCGGGCGGCCCGCGGCGGTGTGGGCCGCGCTGACCAGGCGGCACAGTTCGGCCCAGCCGGCCGCGCCGTCGCGGGCGAGGAAGGTGACACGAGGTGCGGATTCGTCGACGAAGGCGCCGCCCCGTACGGGGGTGCGCCGGGCCTGCCCCCGGGTGGTCTCCGGGACGCCGAGGTGGTCCGGCACGGCGAGGTCGACTCCGAACAGCGGCCGGATGCCCGCCTTGGCGCAGGCCTTGGCGAAGCGGACCGTGCCCGCGAGGGTGTCCCGGTCGGTCAGGGCGAGGGCGTCCATGCCGCGGTCGGCGGCGCGTTCGGCCAGCCGTTCCGGGTGGGATGCCCCATACCGCAGGGAGAACCCCGAAACGGTGTGCAGGTGCGTGAAGCCGGGCATCCGCACCTCCTACCGATCCGTTCTCACCTCCCCCTCCCTTCCACCATAGACCAGTTTCGAACGTACGTGCGACATGTTCGAACGGCCACCTGCCGGACGGCTCCGGCAGGTGGCCGCCGGGGTCAGGCCGTGGCGCTCTTGATGACCGCGAACGGGGCGCCGAACGGGTCGAGCATCATCGCGATCCGCCCCGCGCCCGGGGTCTCCATGGCCCCGATGATGACGGTCGCCCCGAGCTCCTGGGCGGCGGCCACCGCGGCGTCGCAGTCCTCGACCTCGAAGTAGGGGTGCCATTCGGAGTCCGAGCCGGCGTCCAGGTTCTCCCGGGGCAGCTGCATGATGCCGCCGTGCATGGTGCGCTCGCCGCCCCCGGCGGGCCCGGCGATCGAGTAGACGAGATCCCCGCCCATGGGCATGTCACGGGTCTCCCACGACAGGACCGAGCCGTAGAAGGCCTTCACCGCGGCGGCGTCGGTGGTGTAGAGCTCGATCCAGCTGACGCTGCCGGGGTCGTTGACGAGTTCCAGGCCGTCGGTGTCCCGTGGCTGCCACACGGCGAACTCGGCGCCCGCCGGATCGGTGAAGCCCGCCATCCGGCCGGCCGTGAAGACGTCCATGGGCGGGACGCGGACGGTGCCGCCCGCCTGCTCGACCGCCTTGGCGGTGGCGTCGGCGTCGGCGGTACGGAAGTACACCGTCCAGGCCGAGTTCGCGCCCTCCTCGGTCAGCGGGCCGAGCGCGCCGACGGTCCTGCCGTCCTTCTGCAGGAAGCCGTAACCCCCGGCTTCCGGCCCCGCGGGCTGGAACCGCCAGTCGAACAGGCCGGTGTAGAAGGCGACGGCAGCGTCGATGTCGGGGGTCCCCAGGTCGAGCCAGGTCAGTCCGCCCGGTACCTGTGTGGAGGTCAGCATGGGTGCTCCTGTCGCGTACGTCGATCCCGCCCCGGGAACGGCGGCCCCGGGCGCCTGGGTCGTGTCTTCACCGTCCCAGCGTGGCAGCGGGCGCCACCCGCCGACAGCCGAACGGCTCCGCTCAGCCATTCGGCCCCGCCCCGCCTGCGCGGGGGCACGGCACGGCCGAGCGTGGGGGCATGACTTTCGTCGACGAGGTGAAGAACGCCGTCAGTGTGCGGGCCGCTCTGCTGGTCACCGGCGTACTGGGCCTGATGGTCGCTTTCATCGCGTCCTACGCCGGCGCCTTCCACAGCCCCAAGCCGAAGGACATCCCCTTCGCCTTGGTCGCGCCCCAGCAGATCAGCGGGCAGCTCACCCAGCGCCTCGGCTCCCTGCCCGGCGACCCCCTCGACGTACGCACCGCCAAGAACGACGCCGACGCCCTGCGGCAGATGCGCGACCGCAGCATCGACGGGGCGCTGCTCGTCGACCCCCGGAGCACCACCGACCGGCTGCTCGTGGCGAGCGGCGGCGGGGCCTCGCTCGCGCAGGCCGTGGAGGCGATCACGACGGCGGCCGAGAAGGCGCAGCAGCGCACCGTCAAGGTGATCGACATCGCCCCCGCCGCCGAGGGCGACTCGCGCACGCTGTCCGCGTTCTACCTCGTCGTCGGCTGGTGCGTGGGCGGCTATCTGTGTGCGGCGATCCTGGCGATCAGTGCGGGCGCCCGGCCCGCCAACACCCATCGCGCGCTGATCCGGCTCGCGGTGCTCGCGGTGTACTCGATCGCCGCGGGGCTGCTCGGCTCGCTCATCATCGGTCCGGTGCTCGGCGCACTGCCGGGCAGCTACATCGGCCTGGCCGGACTCGGCGCGCTCGTCGTGTTCGCGGTGGGCGCCACCACGCTCGCCTTCCAGGGGCTCGCCGGTGTCGTCGGCATCGGCCTCGCGATCCTGGTCATCGTCGTCCTCGGCAATCCGAGCGCGGGCGGCGCCTATCCGTATCCGCTGCTCCCGCCGTTCTGGCGGACGATCGGACCGGGGCTGCCGCCCGGTGCCGGCACGTGGTCGGCGCGCTCCATCGCCTACTTCAGGGGCGAGGCGGTCACCGGGCCGCTCCTGGTGCTCTCGATCTGGGCGGTGGCCGGCGCCGTCATCACCATCGTCCTGGCCGGCCTGAACCGCGACCGCGCCGAGCGACCGGTCGGCGTCTGAGCCTCCCGCGCCACTCGGCGCTTCGAGCGGCCGGTCGGCGTCTGACCTCCCGCGCCACTCGGCGCTTCGAGCGGCCGGTCGGCGTCTGAGCCTCCGTGCCGCTCGGCGTTCGGCCGGGTCTACTTGCCGTAGTACGCCCGCGTCATGAGCTCCTTCATGTCGTCGATCATCGGCATCCGGGGGTTGGCCGGGGCGCACTGGTCGGCGTAGGCGTTCATCGCCTGGACCGGCAGCGCCTCGATGAAGGCGGTCTCGTCCACGCCTTCCTCCTGGAAGGAGGCGGGGATGCCGCACTTGGTACGCAGTTCCTCGACGGCACGGGCGTAGGACTCGACGCCCTCGGCGGGGGTCGCGGCCGGCAGGCCCAGCATCTTCGCGATCTCCTGGAAGCGTTCCGGGGCCCGGTAGACCTCGGCCTTCGGCCACGGGGTCGCCTTGCCGCAGACCTGGCCGTTGTGCCGGATGACGTGCGGCAGGAGCAGCGCGTTGGTGCGGCCGTGGGCGACGTGAAAGGTGTTGCCGAGGGTGTGCGCCATGGCGTGCACCAGGCCGAGGAAGGCGTTGGCGAAGGCCATGCCGGCCACCGTGGAGGCGTTGTGCATCTTCTCGCGCGCCTCGGGGTCGGCCGCGCCGTCCACGACGCAGCGCTCCAGGTTCTCGAAGATCAGCTTGATGGCCTGGAGGCAGAGGCCGTCGGTGTAGTCGTTGGAGTACACCGAGACGTACGCCTCGGTGGCGTGGGTCAGGGCGTCGAAGCCGGAGTCGGCGGTCACGGTGGCGGGCAGGTGCAGGGGGAGCACCGGGTCGACGATCGCGACGTTCGGGGTCAGCGCGTAGTCGGCCAGCGGGTACTTCTGCGCGGCCTCCGGGTCGGAGATGACCGCGAACGGGGTGACCTCGCTGCCTGTGCCCGACGTGGTCGGGATGGCGACCAGTTGCGCCTTCTCGCCGAGCGCCGGGAAGGTGTAGGCGCGCTTGCGGATGTCGAAGAACTTCTCCTTGGTGTCCGCGAACTCGACCTCCGGGTGCTCGTACATCAGCCACATGATCTTGGCGGCGTCCATGGCCGAGCCGCCGCCGAGCGCGACGATCGTGTCCGGCTCGAAGTCGCGCATCATCGCGGCCCCGGCCCGCACGGTCGACAGCTCCGGGTTGGGCTCGACGGTGTCGATGACCTGGAGGACGACCGGCTGGGGGCGGGTCTGGAGGATGTCGGTGACCTTCTGGACGAAACCGAGCGTGCCCATCGTCTTGTCGGTGACGATCGTGACCCGCTTCAGGCCGTCCATCTCGCCGAGGTAACGCAGCGAGTTGCGCTCGAAGTAGATCTTCGGCGGGACCTTGAACCACTGCATGTTGTTGGTGCGCCGTCCGATCCGCTTGATGTTGATCAGGTTGACCGCGGAGACGTTGTCGGACACCGAGTTGTGTCCGTACGAGCCGCAGCCGAGGGTGAGGGAGGGCAGGAAGGCGTTGTAGACGTCGCCTATGCCACCGAAGGTGGAGGGCGCGTTGACGATCACGCGGATCGCCTTGACGCGCCTGCCGAACTCCTCGGCGAGCTCGTCGTTCTCGGTGTGGATGGCGGCGCTGTGGCCCAGACCGTGGAACTCGACCATCTGCGCGGCGAGTTGGAGGCCGTGCTCGGTGGAGCCGGCCTTGAGGGCGGCGAGGACCGGGGAGAGCTTCTCGCGGGTCAGCGGCTCGGCCTCGCCGACCTCCGCGCACTCGGCGAGCAGGATCGAGGTAGCCTCCGGCACCTCGAAGCCGGCCTGTTCGGCGATCCACTGCGGCGACCTGCCGACCACGTCGGCGTTGAGCTTGGCGCCGGCGCAGTCGCTCGCGAAGGCGGTGGTGCCGAAGACGAACTCCTCCAGCTTGGTCTTCTCGGCCGCGCTCAGGACGTACGCGCCCAGCCGCTGGAACTCGGCGAGGCCCCGCTCGTACACCTCCTGGTCGAGGATGACGGCCTGTTCGGAGGCGCAGATCATGCCGTGGTCGAAGGACTTGGAGAGCACGATGTCGTGCACGGCCCGGGCGAGCTTGCCGCTGCGGGTGACGTACGCGGGGACGTTGCCCGCGCCTACGCCGAGGGCGGGCTTGCCGCAGGAGTAGGCGGCCTTGACCATCGCGTTGCCGCCGGTCGCGAGGATGGTGGAGACACCCTCGTGGTGCATCAGGAGACCGGTGGCCTCCATCGACGGGGTCTCGATCCACTGCACACAGCCTTCGGGCGCCCCGGCCTCGATCGCGGCGTCGCGCACCACGCGGGCTGCGGCGGCCGAGCAGTGCTGCGCGGAGGGGTGGAAGGCGAAGACGATCGGGTTACGGGTCTTCAGGGCGATCAGCGCCTTGAAGAGGGTGGTGGAGGTGGGGTTGGTCACGGGGGTCATCGCGCAGACGACGCCGACCGGTTCGGCGATCTCGGTGATGCCGTTCAGCTCGTCGCGGCTGATCACCCCGGCCGTCTTCAGACCCCGCATCGAATGGACGACGTGCTCGCAGGCGAAGAGGTTCTTGACGGCCTTGTCCTCGAAGAGGCCGCGGCCGGTCTCCTCGACGGCGAGCCGGGCCAGTTCGCCGTGCTCGCTCAGCGCGGCGAGCGAAGCCTTCTTGACGATGTGGTCGACCTGCTCCTGGGTGAACGTCTCGAACCGGGCGAGGGCCTCCTGGGCGCCACGCACCAGCCGGTCGACCATGTCCTCGGTGTTCGTCGCCTCCATGGCAGGAACTCCTTCTGTCGAGCACGGGCATCGCGTGTGTCGCGCTGCTTTCCGATGTCTCCATTCGACATCCGTTCACCGTGCCCGCGGGCCCGACAAAGCCCTGTCCCCGAGGGTCGAACGTCCTGCCACATGACCGCATGTCACCGAAAAAACGTCGCTGAGCTGCACCTATGCTGGGTGGCTTTCGCCCTCTGCGCGCTTGTGAAAACTTTCACAAGTTTTCCGGCGGGGTGTGCCCCTCCCCCATGACCTCCGAGTGCGCCTGCGCCGGAGGGACGGCCGGAGCGGCCGGTGTTCCGGGGGGTTCGACGGGCGTCGCTTCCGGTGCGGGCCGCGTCTCGCCCGGTGCGGGCCCCGCCTGCTGCGCGGCGCGTTCCAGGAACCTCAGGAGCTCCACCGGGAACGGCAGTACCAAGGTCGAGTTCTTCTCGGCGGCCACCGCCACCACCGTCTGCAACAGCCGCAGCTGGAGTGCGGCCGGCTCCTTCGACATCACCCCGGCCGCCTCGGCCAGCTTCTTCGATGCCTGGAGCTCGGCGTCCGCGTTGATCACCCGTGCCCGCCGCTCACGGTCGGCCTCGGCCTGGCGGGCCATCGAGCGCTTCATCGTCTCCGGCAGCGACACGTCCTTGATCTCGACGCGGTCGATCTGCACACCCCAGCCGATGGCCGGGCTGTCGATCATCAGCTCAAGGCCCTGGTTGAGCTTCTCCCTGTTCGACAGGAGGTCGTCCAGGTCGCTCTTGCCGATGATGGACCGCAGCGAGGTCTGCGCCATCTGCGCGACCGCGAACTGGTAGTCCTCGACCTGGATGACAGCGTCCGTCGGCTCGATCACCTTGAAGTAGATCACCGCGTCCACCCGGACCGTGACGTTGTCCCGTGTGATGCCGTCCTGGGCGGGCACCGGCATCGTCACGATCTGCATGTTCACTTTGTGCAGACGGTCGACGAAGGGGACGATCATCGTCAGGCCGGGCCCGCGCACCGCGTGCTTCAGCCGGCCAAGACGCAGCACCACTCCCCGCTCGTACTGCTTGACGACCCGGGCCGCCGCAAGCAAGTAGACGACGCCGGCGGAGCCGACGGCGATGCCCGCCGTTACGAGTGCCTCGACCATCACGGCCCCCAAGGGTGGGCGAATCGGGCGTGTCCTTCGACGGTAACTCCGCTCGACGCCCAGAGGGGAGCCCCCGGGAGGCGCCCTCTCACCCCCGGCGCCGTGCGAGGGGGCGGTGGCGCGACGGTCAGAGGGGTCAGGGACGGTTGGCGGCCATCCAGACCGCCGCGTGGTCGACGGCCGCCCGGATGGGGAAGAGCGCCGCCTCACCCCGGCCCAGGGCGCCTCGGCGTACGTGCCGGGCGGGGAAGTCCGCGCCGATGCGGGCGAAGTCGCCGTCGTCGAGCGCGGCGTCCTGATAGGTGAACCAGACGGCCTCGCCCCGCTCGTCCCTGATCACCGCCCGGTACGTACGCACCGGGCGCGGCGGCACCCGATATTCGGCGACGTGGAAGGCGGTGCACACCTCGAACCCCACGTCGACGAGGAGGACCTGCGCGTCGGCGGCGATCAGGCGGGCGAGGGGCGAGTCCTCGCCGAAGTGACAGTCGAGGGCGTGCCCCTTCATGAACTCGGCGGCCCGGGCGCCGAGCGCCGCGAAGGAGGTCTGGGGGTGGTCGCTGCGGGCGGCGCCGGGGGTGGTCCTGACGCGTTCGGCGAGGCGGCCCATCCCCGGGCAGGGGGTGCGGTCGGGATCGAACGGCGCCATCGCGGCCCGGAAGGCAGCCGCGTCGGGGGCCCGGCTCACCAGGGCGAGGTGGGCCGGGGAGGTGTCGGAGTTCTCGGGGGTGAACGCGGGGACCACCAGCGTCCCCCAGGGCCCCAGCACCGTACGCAGCGCGCCCAGGAGCACGCCGTCGCCCAGCCCGGTGCCGCGCAGGGAGGCGTGGACGAGGAGGGCCCCGCCTTCCGCGACCCCCAGGGCCCGCAACTGCGCGACCGGGTCCGCCCCGCCCCCGGCCCGGGTCACGCCCTCGGCGCCGATGCCGGCGGTGTCCTCGGCCACGCGCGTCCCCTTCTCATTCCTGCCCGCTCGCCACACGGCCCCCGCCGGACCGGCCGCCCAAGGGGGAGCATGGACGTCAACAGCCGCTCCTGTGCGCGGAGTTGTGCCCCGTTGCAGTGTCGGCGGGACGACTTTACTCTCGTCCCCACCGGCGGATGGACCACACGAACGAGGCGCACACCTGCCATCCCCCGGCACGAAGGAAAACAACCGCAGACGGGGGTGCACGTGACGGCGATTCCCGGCCCATCGCAGAGCATGGTCTTCCGGAACGCGGATCTGCCGGGCCTCTTTCACCACGCGGACACGCTGGCGGTCGGCCGCCGGCAGTCGGCGGTCAAGCTGACCCGTACGCAACTCTCGCTCCTGGTGACGGGCGCCCTGGCGGCGGCGCTGCCGCAGGTGCGCGTCGGCCAGGACTTCCAGCTGCTCAGCGCGGTCAGTGCGTTCGCCTACGCGGGGGTGCTGCTCACGAGTTTCGGCGCGGCCCGGCGCCATGCCGCGTCGCACTGGCAGCTCAACCGGTCCGCGGCCGAGTTCATCAAGTCGATGTGCTGGCGCTACGCCGTGCATGGCGTTCCCTTCGATCTCGCCTCCCCCGATCCGGACGCGCTGTTCGTCACGCGGGTCGAGGAGGGGCTGCGGGAGCTGCGGAAGGTGGGCTGGCGCGACCCGCGCGACGGGGCCGGCGCCGAGGCACAAGGCCTGATCACCCCGGGCATGCGGGAGTTACGGGCCAAGCCGTTCGCCGTACGCAAGGAGACGTACGTACGCGACCGGCTGATCGAGCAGCGCAACTGGTACCGGCGCCGCCAGGAGACCTCGCGGCGCGCGACCCGGCTGTGGTCGACGGCGATCACGCTGCTGACCCTCCTCGCGCTCGTCTTCGCGCTGCTGCAGAGCTTCTCCGTCGCGGAGCGGCTGAACATGGCGGGCGTGCTGTCGGCGTCGGCCGCGGCCTGCCTCGCCTGGAGCGAGATCCGCCGCCACCAGCCGCTGATATCGGCCCACGCGCTGGTGGAGCAGGACCTCATGGAGATGCATGTGGCGATGGAGAACATGGTGACCGAGCGGCAGTGGCCGCAGGCCGTGTACGAGACCGAGCGCGTGGTCTCGCCCCAGCACACCGACTGGCTGGCCCGGCTGCGGAGTTGACCCGGCACGATCCGTGGAGCGGGTGAGCCGCCGGGCCGGGCCCGGCGGCTCACGCCCTGCGGCTGCCCTCGCGCCAGACGACGGTAACCGGGCGGCCGAGACTGCGGGCGTACTGCACGATGTCCCCGGTGCCGCCGAGTCCGCGGGCCGGCAGGCCGTCCCAGACGGCGACGAGACGGTCGCAGTTGTCCGCGATGTAGGCGCCCGCCGCGTAGTACGCCTCGTCGGTGGAGTGCGGGTAGCCGAGCGCCACCTCCTGGCTCGCCCGGCGTTTCAGGCCCCGGTAGCGGGCCAGTTCGGCGGCGTCCGCGAAGTCCGTCTCGTAGTCGCCGCTGGGGACCACCACGGTGAGGGCGGCGCCGCAGTCGAGGGCGATGCCGGCGAAGAGCTGGTCGGCGCCGGTGGCGAGGCTGGAGAGCGCTTCGAAGGAACCGTCGTGGCCGCGGAGCAGCGTGCGCAGCCGGTCGCGGATCTCCTCGAAGGCGTCGGGCGGGATGTCGCGGTGGCCGGTCACTCCGATGCGCTTCAATGCGTCTCACCCCGTGTGTCCGGCGCCGGTCACCGGCGGACCCGTCGAGCGTTCCGCCCCTTGCACATCCTCTCAAATCAGCGCAACACGTCCAGATGGAAAACCCCCGTCCGGTTCTCCCGGACGGGGGCCCGGCCGCGGTGGGCCGACGTGCGTCATGCCCTCAGAAGAGGCTCACGCCATAGGCGTTCATGGCTTCGAGCACCGGCTGGAAGAACGTGGTTCCGCCGGAGGAGCAGTTGCCGCTGCCGCCCGAGGTCAGTCCGAGCGCGGTGGAGCCGGAGTAGAGCGGGCCGCCGGAGTCGCCGGGCTCGGCGCACACGGTGGTCTTGATGAGGCCGGAGACGATGTCGCCGTTGCCGTAGTTGACCGTCTGGTTGAGCGCGGTGACCTTGCCGCTGTGGACGCCGGTGGTCGAGCCGCGCCGGGTGACCGTCTGGCCGACCGTCGGGTTGGCGGCGCTGGAGATGTGCTGGCTGCCCACCGCGCTCGGGTGCGCGAGCGAGGTGTTGGTGTACTGGACGAGCCCGTAGTCGTTGCCGGGGAAGCTGGTGCCGACCGTCGGGCCGATGCTCGTCGAGTCGGAGGAGTTGGTGTAGTAGTTCGGGTAGCCCTCGGTGCAGTGACCCGCCGTCAGGAAGTAGTACGTGGAGCCCTTCCTGACGTTGAAGCCGAGGGAGCAGCGCCAGCTGCTGGTGTAGATGGCGTCGCCGCCGGAGAGCAGCTTGGTGAACTTTCCGGGGGTCCGCTCGACGCGTATCGCGTCCGCGTTGGCCCCGGCCGCGTGTCTGATCCTGGCGAGGTCCGCCGCCGAGACGGTCGAGTCGGCGGTGAGGAGGACCTTTCCGGTCGTGCTGTCCACGCTCCAGGCAGTTCCCGCGACATCGGCGCCGCGGACGGCGTCGCTCGCGGCGTTCAGGGCGGCGGCGCTGAAGGTGTGGGTGGGCGCGGCACTGGCGTTGGGTACGGCGATGGCCACGGCGGCGAGCAGTCCGGTGGCGACGGCACCGATCTTGGCGCGTCTCGCCAGACCGGAGGGGGATGTGGGGGTGGTGCGCTTGATCCTCACTTCTTTTCCTCCCGAGGGGAATCGAGGGGCCCGTGAAATGGGGGGACCCGTGAGGCGCAGCCAAGGGTCACGGCAGCACAGAAGGACGCCGACCGTGCTCCTGACAAGCGCTGCGGAGGAGTATTCGGGGGGCCGGCCGGGGCGCGCAAGGGCGCCTTCTGGCCGGATCCCGCAGGGCCGCGCACGCCGGTGCGGGTCGGCGCGCACGGAGCGCTCCCCCGGCCCGCGCCCGCCACCTGCACCGCGGCACCCCGTACGGCCGGAGAGGGCCGGGCGGTCCGCCCCGCGGAGGAGGAGGGTTACACGGCCGAGAACCACCGGGAGATGACCTGAGGATCAACTACACGTGACATTAAGGAGGTTGAGCCCATTACTGCGTCAGCAGCTGGCGCAGCTGAGGCACTCGCAGCACTCACAGCACTGGCATGCCTCGCAGCAACCGCAGTCACAGTCGCAGTCGCAGTCGGCACAGCAGCCCTCGCGCCGCTTGCGCGACCAGGGGCCCTCGTACTCGTCGGCGCAGCACATCTTGCAGGTGCAGCACAGCCCGACGAAGGCGGCGCAGCCGGCGAGGAAGCCGCGGCCCTCGGGGGCCGGCGGTTCGGGGGCGTAGTGCTTGCGGAAGGGGTCGTCGCGCTGGGGCGGCTGGGCGTGCGAGCCGTGCTGTTCGTGGGGGCCGTGCTGCTCGTGAGGGCCGTGCTGCTTGTGAGGGCCGTGCTGCTCGTGAGGGCCGTGCTGCTCGTGGGGGCCGTGCTGCTCGTGGGAGTCGTGCGCGGCTTCCTGCCCGGCGCCCTCGGTGTCGGTGTGGCCGCAGGCCGTCGTGCGGAACGAGCGGTTCACCGACTGGTCGAGCTCATGGGCGAGCAGGACATGTGCGAGGCGTGCGTCCACGAAGTCGACCTCGCGCAGGGCGAGCCGGATGCCGTGCACCGCGTCGTCGGCGAGCCTGCGGGCCTCGGCCAGGCTCGTGCCGGTCGCCGCAAGGGGGTTCCAGGCGCCCGACGCGGCGTCAGTTTCCCGGTCCTCCACGGCGTCCAGGAGGTGCGCGAGCCGCCCGAAGAGCCGGCCCGCCTCGGCGAGGGGCTCGGCGTTGTGCGGCTTGCCCGCCAGCACGGCGGTGTGCGCGAAGGCGGCGGCGGTGGCCGTCTCGGTGGGCTCGGTGACCGTGAGGAGCGGGGTGCCGGGCCCTGCGAGCGCCTCGATGCCGGCCTGCCGCCCGACGGCGTCGACCAGCACGGCGGTGTCGAAGCCGAGCGAGGCGCCGGTGCGGGCGCCCGCACGGTCCCAGCCACGGGCCACCCGGCCCGCGGCGAGCGCGACCGGCTTGCGCCGCAACAGGCCGTCCCCGTCGGCGACGTGGTCGCGGACCTTGGCCGACGCGAGGACCAGGGAGACGGCGGCGGCGAGACGGGCTCCCTCACCCCGGGCGACCGGGGCGGTCTTCATCGCGCGCAGGGGGCAGGGGCCGGCCGTGCGCCGTCCGTCGGCGGTGCGCTCGGCCTGAGCCTCCGTCAGAACCGAGACGATCAGGCCGTCGTAGTTGGTCGCGACCCGGGCGAGCTGCCCGTGATCGGCACGAAGTGCCAGGCACAGCCCGCAGAGATGGGCCATCCACTCGGTACGCAGGCCCTCGGTGAGCCGGTGCGAGCACGGCCTGACCATTCCGAACACAGCTCTCCCCGCGTGCCGTCGAGCACGGGGCTCGCGCGTCGTTCTTCAGTGCGCCACGCATCGTATCGAGTGATCCGTTCACCCGTACGACCCCCGCTTCACTCATGTGGAGGGGGATTCGTCATTTTGTTACACCGGACTTCCCGTACCGGCCGTATCCCAGAAGTTTCCTGACGAATCGCCACATCCTCTGTGCCAGTACCGTCACGAATCACCTGCGCGGCGACTATCCACTTGGCGCGGGATCCGCATCATGGACGACCATAGGGATAGGGAACAGAAGAAGTCGCAAGAAGAAGACCGCTGCGAGAGGAGGCGTCCATGGGATCGGTGCGCAAGGCGAGTGCTTGGCTGGGACTTGTCGAGGACAACGACGACCGCTACTACGACGACGAGTACACCGAAGGTGCCGCCGCCGAACCCGGCCAGGCCTGGGTGACGGACCCGCGGGTGCGGGTGGCCTCCGAGTCGGCCGAGGAACAGGGCCGCCGGATCGCCACCGTCACGCCGGACGGCTTCCGGGATGCGCGGGGCATCGGCGAGCTGTTCCGCGAGGGCGTCCCGGTGATCGTCAACCTGACGGCGATGGACGCCGGGGACGCCAAGCGCGTCGTCGACTTCGCCGCGGGTCTCACCTTCGGGCTGCGCGGCTCCATCGAACGCGTGGCGACCAGAGTCTTCCTGCTGACCCCCGCCGACACCGAAATCGTCAACGGTGAGGCCGCCGGCCGCCAGACCGGCGGTTTCTTCAACCAGAGCTGAGCTCTTGAGCCGATCCACCGATGAGCTGATCCACTGAAGACGCCTCCCGGTCGGGGGGCCGGACCACGGCGTGATTCGCCGTGGGGCACGGCACCCCCGGGAGCCGACCGCGCGCGCCGCCCGACGGGGCGGGCCGGATCGGGCCGACGGGGGCGGCCGGGTCGGAACGGGCCGCTCAGCGGAAGGCGTCGAGTCCGGTGAGCGCCTTGCCGAGCACCAGCTGGTGCATCTCGACGGTGCCCTCGTACGTGAGCACCGATTCGAGGTTGGTGGCGTGCCGCATCACCGGGTACTCCAGCGAAATCCCGTTCGCGCCGAGGATCGTGCGCGAGGTGCGGCAGATCTCGATCGCCTCCCGTACGTTGTTGAGCTTTCCGAAGCTGACCTGTTCCGGGCGGAGCCGGCCCGCGTCCATGCGGCGGCCCAAGTGGTGGGCGAGCAGGATGCCCTTGTGCAGTTCGAGCGCCATGTCGGCGAGCTTGGCCTGAGTGAGCTGGAAGCCGCCGATGGGCCTGCCGAACTGCTCGCGGGTCTTCGCGTAGTCGAGCGCCGCCTCGAAGGAGGAGCGGGCCGCGCCCATCGCGCCCCAGACGATTCCGTACCGGGCGTGCGAGAGACAGCTGAGCGGGCCCTTGAGGCCGGTGACGCCGGGCAGTACGGCGTCGGCGGGCAACCGGACCTCGTCCATGACCAGTTCGCTGGTGACGCTGGCCCGCAGCGACCACTTGTGCTTGATCTCGGGGGCCGAGAAACCGGGGGCGTCGGTCGGCACGGCGAAGCCGCGGATGCCGTCGTCGGTCTGGGCCCAGACCACGGCGACCCCCGCCACCGAACCGTTGGTGATCCACATCTTGCGGCCGCTCAGGACCCAGTCGGCGCCGTCCTTCTTGGCGTACGTGCGCATGCCGGCCGGGTCGGAGCCGTGGTCGGGTTCGGTCAGGCCGAAGCAGCCGATGATCTCGCCCGCCGCCATGCCCGGCAGCCAGCGCTGCTTCTGCTCCTCGGAGCCGAACCGCCAGATCGCGTACATGGCGAGCGAGCCCTGCACGGAGACGAGGGAGCGGATGCCGGAGTCGGCGGCCTCCAGCTCCAGGCAGGCGAGCCCGTACTGGACGGCGGTGGCGCCGGCGCAGCCGTAGCCGGTGAGGGACATGCCGAGCGCGCCGATCGAGCCGAGTTCGCGGGCCAGTTCATGGATGCCGGGCAGCTCGCCGTTCTCGTACCACTCGGCGATGTGCGGCAGGACCCGGTCGGCGGCCCAGGAGCGCACGGTGGCGCGGATCGCGAGGTCTTCGGGGCTCAACAGGTCGTCGATGCCGAGCGGGTCGGCCGGTTCGAAGGGGGGCAGCTTGGAGGAAGGAGCGGACATGGGGGCGCCTCCGCGGCTCTCGCTCAACTAAAACTAGCAGTGTTAGTTATTACTGAGCGCTGACGTTACGGGTCAGTGTCGCGTGCGTCCAGACTCCACGGCCGCCACATCACCCGGCCGCGCCGGGGAGGGCAGCTTCATGCCGAGCTGCTGCTGCGACGGGCTCTGCTCGGGGCGGGTGCCGGGGTGCGGCTCAAGGCGGGTGCCGGGACTCTGCTCAGGGCGGGTGCCGGGGGGCGGCTCGGAGTGTGTCTCGGAGCGCGGCTCGAACTCGGGCTCGCACCCGCGGTCCTGGCCTGCCACCGAGCAGTCCATGATGCGGGGCAGCCGCAGCCCGGCCACCGCGCCGAGGAGCAGCATGCCGGCGCTGACGAACAGGGTGACGTGCAGGCCGTGGACGAACGAGTGGCGTGCCGCGGTGCGCAGCGCGGTGCCGGCCGGGCCGCCGAGGCGGGCGGCCACCTCGTAGGCCTCGCCCAGTGAGTTGGACGCGGCGCCCGACGCGGGCGCGGGGACCCCGTTGACGGAGGCGAGGCCGGGCGCGTAGGCGGCGTTCATGACGCTGCCGAGCAGGGCGATGCCGATACCCGCGCCGAGCTGGTAGGAGGTCTCGCCGATGGCGGCCGCGCCGCCGGCCCGCTCGGGCGGGGCTTCGCTGAGCATCGATTCGTACGCGGCGAACAGGGTGGTCTGGAGGCCGAAGCCGAGCACGACGAACGAGACGGTCATCAGCATCGGCCAGTCGGTCTGGCCCATCGGAACGAGCAGCAGGACGGCGGCCGCCACCAGGACGAAGCCCGTGCAGACCATCCGGCGCGGGCCGAGCCTGCGCAGGGTGTACGAGCCGGTCGCGCCCGCCGCCATCGCGGCGAAGGTCAGCGGCAGCATGCGCAGACCGGTCTGGAGCGGGGAGAGGCCGAGGACGAGCTGGAGGTACTGGACGGCTATGAGTTCCAGACCGACCAGCGCCAGCATGGCGATGATGATGCAGCCGACGGAGGTCGCGAAGGCGGGCCGGGAGAAAAGCCGGATGTCGATCAGCGGATGGGTGCGGCGGCGCTGCCTGCGGACGAAGACGATGAGCAGCGCGGCGCCGACGCACAGGGCGGCCAGGGTGGGGCCGTCGAGGACGCCGTCTCCGGCGCCGAGCCGCTTCACGCCGAAGACGACGGCGAGTATGCCGCCGGCCGCCATCAGCGCACCGAGCACGTCCCAGGGCCCGTCGGAGCTGCCCTTGGACTCGGGCAGGATCCAGCGGCCGAGCGGCAGCATCAGCGCCATCAGCGGGATGTTGACGAGGAAGACCGAGCCCCACCAGTAGTGCTGGACGAGGAAGCCGCCGAGCACCGGCCCGACGGCGGCGCCGATCGCCGCCACCGCCGTCCAGATGCCGATGGCGGTGGCCCGCTCCCGGCGGTCGGGGAAGACGACGCGCAGGATGGAGAGGGTGGCGGGCATGATCATCGCGCCGCCGATGCCGAGCAGCGCGCGGGCCACGATGAGCACCGGTGCCGAGTCGGCGAGGGCGGCGACCGCGGAGGCCGCGCCGAAGATCGCGTAGCCGAGCAGCAGGACGCGGCGCCGGCCCACCCGGTCGCCCAGCGTGCCGAAGAGGATGAGGAGCGCGGCGCAGACCAGGGGGTAGGCGTCGACGACCCACAGCAGTTCCACGGGGCCCGGCCGCAGGTCCTCGGTGACGGAGGGGATCGCGACGTGCAGGACGGTGGCGTCGAGCGCCACGAACAGCAGGCTCACGCAGAGGACGACGAGGATGACCCAGCGGTTGGCGCCGCCTGCGGCGGCACGCGCTCGTGCACCGGCCGTGGTCGTCCCTGTCATGTAGGTACCTCCCAGTACTGCGGGCTCCGCGGCCCGGGACGGCTCTGCCGCCGCGGACCGGTGCGTCACCGCTCTCGCGGTCGGCGGGCCCGGGGACCCGGTGGCTCGCGGCCAGGACCTGAGCGGAACGGTCCGTCCGGGGGCCGGCGTCGACGGGCGAGTGATTGGTCAGCGTACGCGAGTTCGTGCGGGTGGCGCGTGGTCCACCTCTCACCGCACGGCCACCCCGGGTGTGGTGTACGCCACGCGGGGGGACCCCGGAGTGATCTTTACGCTGCGTACCGGGCCGGTGACTGAAGGATTAATTCCACTCCCCCGCCCGGCAAAGGGAATTCTTCGGCATACCGAAAAATGCGTTCCGGAACGGGCGTGGACGAATGGAACGGGCGGCCCGGGGGTATTCTGCGGCGCCAGGAATAAAAGGCCGGGTGAGACATACTCCACATCACATCGTCATCACGAAGATCCTGGATCGGCCTGGACACTCTCTCACTCGCTGTAACGTCGATTGAGTGCGTACTGACCGAATCTTCGCCCGCCTGGACCGGGAGCCCGAGCCACCGAAGATAGAGATCCCGCGGATGAGCCGTCACCGCGTGGTCCTCTTCGGCGCGACGTTGGCGTTCTACCTCGCCATCGTCGTGGCCGTGCTCGGGTCGTCCTGGCTCGTCGAGCTGGACTGGAAGGTCATGCTGTTCCGGCCGTACGAGCGGTGGCCCCAGCTGCACGCCTTCCTGGACTACTTCGTGGTCCTCGGCCAGCGCGGGCCCACCGCCGTGATGGTGATGGCCTGGCTCGGCTGGCGCTCCTGGCGCCAGCACACACTGCGGCCGCTCCTGAGCCTCGGGGCGGCCCTTCTGCTGCTCAACATGACGGTCGGTTCGGTCAAGCTCGGTCTCGGCAGGCTCGGCCCGCACTACGCCACGCAGATAGGGTCCGCGGAGCTCTTCGCGGGCGGCGACATATTTCCCTCGGGGCACACCGCCAACGCGGTCGTGACCTGGGGCATCCTCGGCTATCTCGCCACCACCCCGCGCGCGAGACGCTGGCTGTCGGTCACCTCGGCCATGGTCGCCCTCGGCGTGGGGGCGACCACCGTCTACCTGGGCACCCACTGGGTGAGCGACGTGTTGCTCGGCTGGGCGGCGGGGCTGCTGATCCTGCTGGCGCTGCCCTGGTTCGAGCCGCTGATCGCCCGCGCCGAGGCCTTCGTCTTCGCGGTGCGCGAGAAGATCCGCGAGCGCCTGCGCTCCCGCGGCGTGGCGCTCCCGGTCCCGGTGCCGGCGTCGCCGGTGCCCGCGATGGTGCCCCCGCGCGGCCACGACGAGGACGTCGAGGCGCCGCTGCGCGAGCCGGTCGGCGTGGCCGGCGGCCGCGGCTCCACCCGCCCCATGCCGGCCAGGCCCCACCAGCCGGCCCGCTCGGAGCGACCCCCGGTCGTCCCCGCCGGCACCCGGCGCCCCCCGCACACCGAGCGGACCCCGCGCACCGCGCCGGCCCGGCCCCTGGGCGGCTGACGGCGCGGGCCCACGGCCCGGTACGCGACAGCACGAAGGCCCCCGGTATGCCCCGGGGGCCTTCGTCGTATCCGCGCCAGGCGTGGGCGGTACAGCGGCTCAGCCGTGCCAGCAGCGGGTCACGGTGCCGGCTTCGACCTCGAAGTTCAGCCGCCCCGCCATGTACTCCATCGTGATGACCGAGCCCGGTGGCAGTGACCTGACGGTCGACCAGCCGCGGGCGGCAGCGATCCGCTCGGCATCGTGGGAGTCGAGTCCGACATAGGACTCGGGGGCGTCGTCGGGACGGGCGGGCTGGGACGGTGTCGGTGCCATACGACCCACCGTAGGCGGAGCCGCCGGGTGACGGAAGTGGGGCTCCCGGCGGCCCGCAGGACCGGCGCGCGACCCGCTGGTTGTCCGCCCCCGGTGCCCCGCCAGTCACACTTCTGTCACAGGATCCGGGTCCGGTCCCGGCTCGAACTCCGTCACTCGTACGGGCAGTTCCTGACCCCTTGCCCGGTTATCGCACTGGGCTGTTCCGGCAGGTGGAACGCATTTCAAGGAGGACCACAATTCTTTCACGCAATCCCGGCCGAATTCCAACTCCATGGTGCTCCGCACGGAATTGACGAGGCGTGGGGAATTCACCGTCCCGGTCCCCGTTCGCGCTCCCGCCGTCTCACGGCCGTACCCCCTCGGCGGCCGGCCGGATCGCGCAGGCCCTCTGTTGCGGCGGCCCGAGGCGCGCGCATCATGGCCCCTGGCCCGACGCCGAGGACCCCTGGGGACGCCATGGACACGCAGACGGAGACCCCCGCGGCACGGCCCGCACGACCCGGCCGGCGGGGTGCGGTGGTCGTGGAGTGGCTGACCACCACGGACCACAAGAGGATCGGCCACCTCTACCTGATCACGTCGTTCGTCTTCTTCCTCGTGGCCGGACTGATGGCGCTCCTGATGCGGGCCGAACTGGCCCGCCCCGGGCTCCAGGTCATGAGCAACGAGCAGTACAACCAGCTCTTCACGCTGCACGGCACGATCATGCTGCTGCTCTTCGCGACGCCGACCTTCGCCGGGTTCGCCAACGCGATCATGCCGCTGCAGATCGGCTCCCCCGACGTGGCCTTCCCGCGGCTCAACATGCTCGCGTACTGGCTCTTCCTCTTCGGCGGGCTGATCGTGCTCGGCTCGGTGCTGCTGCCGTCCGGGCCCGCGAGCTTCGGCTGGTTCGCCTATGCCCCGCTCAACTCGCTGAACCACTCCCCCGGCGCCGGCGCCGACCTGTGGATCATGGGCCTCGCGCTCTCCGGGTTCGGCACGATCCTCGGCGCCGTCAACTTCCTGACCACCATCATCGGCATGCGCGCGCCCGGCATGACGATGTTCCGGATGCCGGTCTTCACCTGGAACGTCCTGTTCACCTCGATCCTGGTGCTCATCGCGTTCCCGGTGCTCGCGGCGGCGCTGCTCGTCCTGGAGGCGGACCGCCGGTTCGGCGCGGTGGTCTTCGAGGCGCAGAACGGCGGCGCGCTGCTGTGGCAGCACCTCTTCTGGTTCTTCGGCCATCCCGAGGTCTACATCATCGCGCTGCCGTTCTTCGGCATCATCACGGAGATCATCCCGGTCTTCTCGCGCAAACCGATCTTCGGCTACACGGCGCTGATCGGGGCGACGGCGGCCATCACCGGGCTCTCCATCGTGGTGTGGGCGCACCACATGTTCGCCACCGGGGCGGTGTTGCTGCCGTTCTTCTCGTTCATGTCGTTCCTGATCGCGGTGCCCACCGGAGTGAAGTTCTTCAACTGGACCGGCACGATGCTGCGCGGCTCGCTGAGCTTCGAGACGCCGATGCTGTGGTCGGTCGGCTTCCTCGTGAGCTTCCTCTTCGGCGGCCTGACCGGCGTCATCCTCGCCTCGCCCCCGCTGGACTTCCACGTCACGGACTCGTACTTCGTGGTCGCCCACTTCCACTACGTGGTGTTCGGCACGGTGGTCTTCGCGACCTTCGGCGGCTTCTACTTCTGGTGGCCGAAACTGACCGGGCGGATGCTCGACGAACGGCTCGGCAAGATCCACTTCTGGACGCTCTTCATCGGCTTCCACACCACGTTCCTGGTCCAGCACTGGCTGGGTGCGGAGGGCATGCCGCGCCGGTACGCGGACTATCTGGCGGCGGACGGCTTCACGGCGCTCAACACGATCTCCTCGATCGGGGCGTTCCTGCTCGGCCTGTCCACGCTGCCGTTCTTCTACAACGTCTGGAAGACGGCGAAGTACGGCAGGAAGGTGGAGGTCGACGACCCGTGGGGGTTCGGCCGCTCGCTCGAGTGGGCCACGTCCTGTCCACCGCCGCGGCACAACTTCGTGACGCTTCCCCGCATCCGCACCGAGTCCCCCGCCTTCGACCTGCACCACCCGGAGTTCGCCCCGTTCCGCGACGATCTGGTGCCCGGGGAGGAACCGGTCGCGATGCCGTCGTCGTCACGAGGGCCGGGCGGCACGGAGGTCGCGGACGGCGCGGGCGGCGGCTGAGCGGGGCGGGCGGCGGCTGACTGAGCCCGGCGCGTCTACTTCCGTACCGCGTCGACCCGGACGCTCAGGTCGTTGGTGCCCGTGTAGTACGGGCGGACCACACCGGGGCCCACCGTCGAACCCGGGTACACGAAGATCACCTGCTTCATGGGCACGTCGTCCAGGAGCCGGGCGAGGCGGACCGCACCGCCCTCGGTGCCGGTGAGCAGCCACAGGTCCCACAGCCACTCCTTCGCGTCGAGCCCGTCGCAGAGCGGCGCGTACGGCAGCGTGAAGGTGAAGCCGCCGCTCTCTCCGTCGGCGGTCGCCGGGACGCGGTGGACGCGGCCGCCCCCGCCCCGCCGGCGCGCCTCGACCACGGCGGAGGGGCCGAGCGTCGTTCCGTACAGCCGTCCGTGCACCGTGACGGTGTCCGCGCCGAAATTGATCGTGCCGGTCTCGGCGTGGGGTCTGCGCAGCCAGCTGCGCACCACGAGCGCTCCGGACCCATCGGCGTGGGGGATGCGGACGGCCACCCCGTCGGCGTCGGGCCCCGGCTCCCGGTCGACCAGCGCGCGCAGATCCCGTACGCCAGGCTCAAGGCGCTGCTCGGCGCCCTCGCCCAGGCGCAGATGCGCGTCCCAGAGGCCTTCGGGGAGGCCGACCGTGCTGGGCAGCACCGCCCTGAGCACCCCCTCGGCGGCCGGGGTGAGGGGCAGCAGCACATCGGCGCCCGGGTCGGCGGCGCGCCGGCGAAGGACCAGCGTGGCGCCCGGCTGCCCGGCGCCCGTGACGTCGAAGGTCACCCCACCCGCGGAGTCGGCTATGCAGTGGGCGCGCGGCGCCGCGGGGGCGTTGCCCGTGTCGGGGGAC
Source organism: Streptomyces sp. NPDC048361 (assembly GCF_040651795.1). NCBI lineage: Bacteria > Bacillati > Actinomycetota > Actinomycetes > Kitasatosporales > Streptomycetaceae > Streptomyces > Streptomyces sp. NPDC048361. The sequence continues at coordinate 43,737 of NZ_JBEZKW010000022.1, read as the reverse complement.
TCGGCGGTGGTGGTCATGCGGTCTGCCCTTTCCGGAGCACGGAGACGGCCTTGCGGCGCAGGGTGTACGCCCCGTCGAGGGCGGTGCTGCGGGCCCGGTGCAGGGAGCCGCGCAGCAGCCCGGCGGAACGGCCCGCGCCGCCCTGGGCGTACAGCGCCTCGAAGAGCGTCTCGTGGTGTTCGGCGGTGCCGACGGGGTCGAACCGTGCGGAGTTCTCCAGGGCCGCCTTGGCCATGCGGTGGCGCAGTGCGTCGTCCTGGATCAGTTCGAGCAGGGCCGAGGCCACAGCGTCGGCGTTGCCCGTCTCGACGAGCCGGCCGTCCACGCCGTCGTCGATGATCTCGCGTGGCCCCTGGGGGCAGTCCGTGGAGACGACGGGCAGCCCGCAGCGCATCGCCTCGACGATGGTCATGCCGAAGGACTCGTGGCTTGAGGTGACGGCCGCGACGGAGCCCTTGACCCACTCGCTGTCGAGGTCGCCGGCCAGGCCCATGAGGAACACGTTGTTGTAGAGGCCGAGATCGTCGATGAGGTTGCGCAGGGCGTCGCGTTCATTGCCGAACGCGTCGCCCGAGCCGTAGATCCGCAGCCGCCAGTCGGGGCGCACGGCGGCCACCTGCGCGAAGGCCCGCACCAGCAGGTCGTACCGCTTGACCGGGGTGAGGCGGCCGGCCGCGACGACCAGCTTGCCGTCGCCGGAGGCGGGTTCGACGGCCGGGGCGGGCACGGCGTTGGGTATCGCGTCGATGCGGACGCCGGGCAGCTTCAGCTCCTGGTAGGCCGCCGCGTCGGCGCGGGTGACCGTGGTGATCGCGTCGAGCAGGGGGTAGGAGTGGGCTATCTCGCGGCGCAGCCGGTAGTTGTGCCCGTCGAGGGTCAGGTGTTCCTGGCCGACGCGGATCACGCCGGGCCGCGTCTCCTGAGCTATGTGCACATTGAGGCCCGGCCGGGTGCCGATGACGACGTCCGCCTCGGTGCCGCGCAGATGGGCGCCTATGCGGGCGTCGGTGAGCCGGCTGTACTGGCGGTGCCGGCCGTCGCCGCGCGGGAAGACCCTGGCCGGCTGCTTGTGCTGGGGGTGCTCGCCCTCGTAACCGGGGCTGTGGGTGCGCAGGTCCACGAGGTGCCGGATGCGGACGCCTTCGGGCGCGGCCAGGGTGGGCTCGTCGCGGTGGCGGAAGACCGAGACGATCTCGACGTCGTGGCGCCGGGCCAGCTCACCGGCGAGGTTGAAGGTGGACCGGATGGTTCCGCCCAGGCTGTACGCGTTGTGCAGCAGGAAGGAGAGGAGCATGCGCCACGCGTCCCTTTGGTCGTTCGGTCGTTCCGTCGATCCCACGCTTGATCATCCGGCCGACCGGGTCGGTCGGATTCGAAACCCTTCGGTCTCGAACGGACTGTACTTGGGTTGGCCGCGTCCGCGCGCCGACGGGGTATCACCGCTGGTCAGGGCGGGGTCCTCCGTACCGGCGGAGAGCGTGTCACCGCCCCTGACGGTGTACGAGCCGGCCGGCGACGACGGCGCGCTTCCGGTGCACGGCTGAGCGGTGTGCGCTTCCATTCCGTTCGCCCTCGCGCGTGACCCCGGCCGCGGATCGTCCGTTGTCGTTCGTACGAGAGAAGCCGGGAACCGCCCGGCGCATCCACTCAGTTCCTAGGAGCCACCCGTGCCGCGCATGCTCGACGTCAGTGAGGACGTCCGCGCCGAGATCGGCGACGAAGAAGCCGAGCGGCTGCTCGCCGGCGAGAACGCCCCGGGCAGCTACGACTGCACCTCCTGCCGGACGCCGGGCGACTCCGAGCAGGAGCGCACCAGCACCGTCCTGTTCGTCGGCGAGGAAACGGCCGTCCTCGCCTTCGCCCATGCCAGCTGCATCCCCTCGCAGGTCGTCCAGGTCGCCGAGGAGCAGCTCCAGGGCGCCGTACGGTCGATCACGGGCGAGGAGCCGGCCGGCGGATCTGAGCAGGCGGTGCTCGGCATCACCAGCGGTCTGGTGCTGATCGAGGGCGATCTGCATCCCGCGCTCGTCGTGGAGCCGACCGCCCCGATCGCCCGCCCGGGCTCGGGCGGCACCAGCGACGAGTTCCTGCCGCTCCTCATCGAGCAGGGCTTCGTGCCGGTCACCGACATGGGGCGGCTGCCCTCGGTGCTGCCGGGCTGGTCCGTGCTGCTCGCGATGGGCCAGCTGCACGCCGTCCTGCAGCCCGGCACCGGTGGCAGCGGCTCGGTCTCGTGGTGGCAGGCGCACCAGCCGCTCCAGGTGACCGACGGCTGGCGTGCCGCCGCCAACAAGTCGCAGCGTGTGCTGGTCTTCGCCGTTCCGGTCGGCGTGATCGGCCAGCAGCCCCGCGAGGACCTGCTGAGGGACGCCCTGGAGAAGGCCGCCGCCGACGGCCGCCTGGTCGCCGCCGCGATGCCGCTGGCCGGCACCTGAGACCACGCGGGGGAGCGCGGGGCCCTGGCCCCGACCTGGCCGCCCCCCGAGCCCTCAGACCGACCGCCGAGCGGCCCCCCGAGCCCTCAGACCGACCGCCGAGCCGCCCCACGGGGCCGCAGGCCGACCACAACCGAGTCTCCCCGTGCGACCCCGTGGTGACCCGAACCGCCCGTGCGACCCCGGGATCCGGCCCGCCGCACGGCGCCGCCGCTCTGCGCCGCTGGGAACCACGCCCGACGCGCCCCTTCCGTGCTCTGCCGGGCCCTCCGAGGGTCCGGCGGGGGCCGAGAGGGGCGTGTGGCGTTTCCGTGCCGCGCTACCGATAAGCGGAAATACCCCGCAACCCCGGCCCCACGGGGTCGTTGGCACAGACGTGCACTCATACGACCCCTCCCGCCAGCAGTACCAGTCCCAGATCCCCGCGATGCGCCCTTCGGGCGACGCATCGGGAGCCCACTCCCCCACGCCGATCTACGACGCGCTGTACTCGGAGTACCTCCGGTCCTTCCGCGCCCTGCCCGGCGACCGGTCGGGCGAGGAGGATCTCGGGTTCGTCGGCTTCGGGGCGCTCGGCACCGGTTTCGTCCCGGTGATGCACGGCTCCCGCACCGGCCAGCCGAGCCACCAGACCCAGCACTTCCCGGCGACGTACGCGGGGAACTGGCATGTGCACCCCGCGATGAACGCGAACGGGCGGCAGTACGCCGGGCAGCATCAGCTCCCGGCGGCCCTGCCGCCCGGGCCCCGCAGGGGGCTCTGAACCTCTCGCGTACGGGCTCGCTCCCGTGAGGACGTCACACCCTCACGGGCCCCGTACCGGCGTTACTTCTTGCGCCCGCGCTTCTCGCGCACCCGCACCGAGATGTGGATCGGGGTGCCCTCGAAGCCGAACTCCTCGCGCAGCCGGCGCTCGATGAAGCGCCGGTAGCCGGCCTCGATGAAGCCGGAGGCGAAGAGCACGAACCGCGGCGGCTTGGTGCCCGCCTGCGTACCGAACAGGATGCGCGGCTGCTTTCCGCCGCGGATCGGGTGCGGGTGGCCGGCCACGAGCTCGCCGAGGAAGGCGTTGAGGCGGCCGGTGGGGACCCGGGTCTCCCAGCCCGCCAGGGCCGTCTCGATCGCCGGGACCAGCTTCTCCATGTGGCGGCCGGTCAGCGCGGAGACATTGACACGGGGCGCCCAGGCGACCTGCTGCATCTCCGTCTCGATCTCGCGCTCCAGGTAGTAGCGCCGCTCCTCGTCGAGGGTGTCCCACTTGTTGTACGCGATGACGACGGCGCGCCCGGCCTCGACGGCCATGGTGATGATGCGCTGGTCCTGCACGGAGATCGACTCGCTGGTGTCGATGAGAATGACCGCGACCTCCGCCTTCTCGACGGCGGCGGCGGTACGCAGCGAGGCGTAGTAGTCGGCGCCTTCCTGGAGGTGGACGCGACGGCGGATGCCGGCCGTGTCGACGAACTTCCAGGTGATGCCGCCCAGTTCGATGAGCTCGTCGACCGGGTCGCGGGTGGTGCCGGACTGGGCGTTGACGACGACGCGGTCCTCCTTCGCGACCTGGTTCAGGAGCGAGGACTTGCCGACGTTCGGACGGCCGATGAGGGCGATGCGGCGCGGGCCGCCCACCGCGGTGCCGAAGCGCTGCGCCGGGGCCTCGGGGAGCGCCTTGAGGATTTCGTCCAGCAGGTCGCCGGTGCCGCGGCCGTGCAGCGCGGAGATCGGGTACGGCTCGCCGAGGCCCAGCGACCACAGGGCCGCGGCGTCGGACTCGCCGGACATGCCGTCGACCTTGTTGGCGGCGAGCACCACGGGCTTGCCGGACCGGCGAAGGAGCCGCACGACGGCCTCGTCGGTGTCGGTGGCGCCCACGGTGGCGTCGACGACGAAGACCACGGCGTCGGCGGCCTCGATGGCGTACTCGGCCTGGGCGGCGACGGAGGCGTCGAGGCCGAGGACGTCCTGCTCCCAGCCGCCGGTGTCGACGACCTTGAAGCGGCGGCCCGCCCACTCGGCCTCGTAGGTGACGCGGTCACGGGTGACGCCGGGCTTGTCCTGGACGACGGCCTCGCGGCGGCCGATGATCCGGTTCACCAGGGTCGACTTGCCGACATTGGGGCGGCCGACGACGGCGAGGGCCGGGAGCGGGCCGTGGCCGGCTTCGTCGAGGGCGTCCTCGATGTCCTCGGCGTCGAAGCCCTCCTCGGCGGCGAGCTCCATGAACTCCGCGAACTCGGCGTCGCCGAGTGCTCCGTGGTCGTGCTGGTCGTTCATGAAGTCCGTACCTCGTTCATCGTCGTGATCGGTGGACCGCGATCGAGCGGTCCACTACTGAAAGTCTGGCCTAGCGCCCGGTCAGGCGCCTGGCGTTCGCCAGGTGGCCGGTGAGCCGGTCCTGGATGCGGACGGTGGCCTCGTCGAGCGCCTTGCGGGTCCGGCGTCCGCTGCCGTCCCCCGCAGGGAAAGGGTCTCCGAAGACCACGTCGACGCGGCTGCGCAGCGGGGGCAGCGCCTTTATCAACCGTCCGCGGCGCTCGGTGCTTCCCAGGACGGCCACCGGGACGATGGGCGCCCCCGACCGTACGGCGAAGTAGGCGAGGCCTGCCCGCAGCGACGCGAAGTCGCCGTCGCCGCGGGTGCCCTCGGGGAAGATCCCGAGGACGCCGCCACGGTCGAGCACGGCCAGCGCGTCGGTGATCGCGGTGCGGTCGGCGACCGTCCGGTCCACCTTGAGCTGGCCGATGCCTTCGAGGAAGGGGCCGAGCGGCCCGATGAAGGCTTCCTTCTTGATCAGGAAGTGGGTGCCGCGCGGGGCGGTGCCCATGACCATCGGGCCGTCGATGTTGTGGGAGTGGTTGACGGCGAAGATCACCGGACCACCCGCCGGAACGCGCCAGGCGCCGAGCACCCGGGGCTTGAACAGCCCGTACATCAGACCGACACCGATGCGGCGCCCGATCTCGGCGCCTCGGTTCGAGGGAACCGTCACTTGGCGGCCCGCTTCTCCTCGATGAGGGTGACGACGCACTCGATGACCTGGTCGAGCGTGAGCTCGGTGGTGTCCACCTCGACGGCGTCGTCGGCCTTGGCGAGCGGGGAGGTCTTACGGCCGGAGTCGGCCGCGTCCCGCTTGATCAGGGCCTGCTTGGTGGCGGCCACGTCGGCGCCCTTGATCTCGCCGCTGCGGCGGGCCGCGCGCGCCTCGGGCGAGGCGGTGAGGAACACCTTGAGGTCGGCGTCGGGCAGCACGGTCGTACCGATGTCACGGCCCTCGACCACGATGCCGTGCCCCGCGCCGGCCGCGATGTCCCGCTGGAGCTGGGTGATCAGGGTGCGCACCTCGGGGACGGCGCTGACCGCGCTGACCTTGGAGGTGACCTCCTGGGTGCGGATCGGGCCCGACGCGTCCTCACCGTCGACGGTGATGGTCGGCGCCGACGGGTCGGTGCCGGAGACGATCACGGGCTTGGCCGCGGCGACGGCGATCTCCGCCGGGTCGGCGATGTCGATCCCGTTGGTGATCATCCACCAGGTGATCGCCCGGTACTGGGCTCCGGTGTCCAGATAGTTCAGCCCCAGCTTGGCGGCGACCGCCTTGGAGGTGCTGGACTTGCCGGTGCCGGAGGGGCCGTCGATGGCGACAATCACTGCTGCCGGAGCGGTCCGGGCGGCGGTTTCCACGGTGACGGACACCTTCCTTGTACGGGGCGGGGATGCTCGGGACGCAAATCCGCCCCGTACAAGGTTACTGGCTCGTGCGGGCCCGCCGTCCCGCCCGGTCGGGAGTACCGCCTCACCGCGTGACCGCGCCACCGCCTGACCGCGTCACCATCTGACCGCGCCACTGCCTGACCGCGCCACTGCCTGACCCCGTCACCGCCTGACCGCGTCACCATCTGACCGCGCCACTGCCTGACCCCGCCACTGCCTGACCCCGTTTCTGCCTGACCGCGTCACTGCCTGATGGACCAGCCCCGCTCGCGCAGCGCCGCGGTCAGGCCCGCGGCCGCCGTCGGCTCGACCATCAGCTGGACCAGGCCGGCCTGCTGACCGGTGGCGTGCTCGATGCGCACGTCCTCGATGTTGACCCCGGCCCGGCCCGCGTCCGCGAAGAGCCGCGCGAGGCCGCCCGGCTCGTCGCTGAGCAGCACGGCGACGATCTCGTACGTGGCGGGGGCCGCGCCGTGCTTGCCGGGCACCCGGACCCGGCCGGCGTTGCCGCGCCGCAGCACGTCCTCGATGCCGGCCGCGCCGCCGCGCCGCTTGTCCTCGTCGGCGGATTCCAGGGAGCGCAGGGCGCGCACCGTCTCGTCGAGGTCGGCGGCGATGCCGGACAGGACGTCGGCGACCGGGCCCGGGTTGGCGGAGAGGATCTCGACCCACATGCCGGGATCGGAGGCCGCGATGCGGGTGACGTCGCGGATGCCCTGGCCGCACAGGCGTACCGCCGTCTCGTCGGCCTCCTCCAGACGGGCGGCGACCATCGAGGAGACCAGCTGCGGGGTGTGCGAGACGAGGGCCACGGCCCGGTCGTGGGCGTCGGCGTCCATGACGACCGGCACGGCACGGCACAGCGCGACCAGTTCGAGCGCGAGGTTGAGCACCTCGGTGTCGGTGTCGCGGGTCGGGGTGAGCACCCAGGGCCGGCCCTCGAAGAGGTCGGCGGTGGCGGCGAGGGGACCCGAGCGCTCCTTGCCGGCCATCGGATGCGTACCGATGTAGGAGCCCAGGTCGCAGCCGAGGGCGAGCAGCTCGCGGCGCGGGCCGCCCTTGACGCTGGCCACGTCGATGTAGGCGCGGGCCACCCCGTCGCGGATCGCCCCGGCCAGGGTGGCGGCCACGTGCGCGGGCGGCACGGCGATCACGGCGAGGTCGACCCGCCCCTCGGGCGCCTCGTCCGTGCCGGCGCCGAGCGCGGCGGCGGTGCGGGCCTGGCCGGGGTCGTGGTCGGCGAGGTGCACGGCGATCCCGCGGCTCGCGAGGGCCAGCGCGGCGGAGGTGCCGATCAGGCCGGTACCGATGACGAGGGCGGTTCTCACTGGGCGATGTCCTTGCGGAGGGCGGCGGCGGCGCCGAGGTAGACATGGGCGATCTCGGACCGGTCGAGATAGGTCTCGATGTGCGCGAGGACGCGCACCACGCGGGGCATGGCACCGGCGATGTCCAGCTCCTGCGCGCAGATCAGGGGTACGTCGGCGAGACCGAGCCGGCGCGCGGCGGCGGCCGGGAAGTCGCTGTGCAGATCGGGGGTGGCCGTGAACCAGACACTGATGAGGTCGTCCGGGGTCAGCCCGTTGCGCTCCAGGATCTCGGTGAGGACCTGGCCGACCTGCTCGTCCATGTGCGCGGCCTCGTCCCGCTCCAGCTGGACGGCCCCGCGGACCGCTCGTACCGCCACGACGTACTCCTCGGACTCCGGCCATCGATCGTTCTTCCCGTCCAGCGTAGTCAGCGCCGCCGTCGCCCGGACGCGGCGGCCGCCCCTCGGACGGGGGGGACCCGGCCTGGTCGGCGATGTGACGGAGGGTGTCGCCGGTGAGCGCCTGCTTGACCTGTCCGCGCCGGGCTTGCGGTGGACCGGGCGTGCGGTGAACCGGGCATGCGGAAGGCTGGGCGTGCGGTAGAACCGACGAATGATCCTGCATGTGGTTCCCCTGGACGAGTGGTCGGCCGCCCCCGGCCGGCCCTACGCGCCGCGCTCGTTGGCCGCCGAGGGTTTTGTGCACTGCTCGGCGGACGGGCTGTCGGCGCTGGCCGTCGCCGATGCCCACTACCGGGAGGTGCCGGGCCCGCTCCTGGTGCTGTGCGTCGAGGAGTCGGCGCTCACCGCCGAGGTCCGCTGGGAGGGCCCGGGAGAGGTGCTGTTCCCGCATGTGTACGGGCCCGTCGAGCGGGCGGCCGTCACGGCCGTCCTCGAAGTGCGCCGGGACGCCGCGGGGCGGGCGGTGGAACTCACCCCCTGGCTGTGACGCGCAAGGGACGCGGGGGGACGCGGGGGCACGCGGAAGGACGCGGGGGCACGCCTGCGCTCAGCGGTCCGGGCCGCGCCGCGCGGACTCCGGGACGCGCAAACGGGGACACCGGCCCCGTCGGTGCTTCGTCCCGGGGGCCGTGGGCGCCAGGATGCTCCTGCCGCGCGTCCTTCCGATGCCGGCGTGACGACCTTGTTCCGATCTGAGGAGCACACAATGGATGCAGTCAACAGCCGCCGGACGGTACTCGTGGCCGCGGGCGCCGCGGCCCTCGCGGGATGCTCCAACTCCGGAGACAGCGGCGGGAGTTCGACCCCCGCCCCGAACACGCCGAACACCCCGGGTACACCGAGCGGCGCATCCTCCGCCACGCCGGGCCAGTCGAGCCCGCCCGCGCGGTCCGGTCAGGTTCTCGGCCAGACCTCGGACATCCCGGTCGGCGGGGGCAAGGTGTTCGCCGAGCAGAAGGTCGTCGTCACCCAGCCGCAGGCCGGCACCTTCAAGGGGTTCTCGGCGATCTGCACCCACCAGGGCTGCACGGTCTCCAGCGTGTCCGACGGCACCATCAACTGCCCCTGCCACGGAAGCAAGTACCGGATCGCGGACGCCTCGGTTGCCCGCGGCCCCGCTCCACGCCCGCTGCCCGCCCGGCAGATCACCGTCGATAAGGATTCGATCCTGCTCCCCTGACCGGCGACGATGGGTGTCATGACGCCCGAGGAACTCGTCGCCGGCCACACCGTCTACTCCTGTGTCATGGGCTCGCGCGCCTTCGGGCTCGCGACCGAGGACAGCGACACCGACGTCCGCGGGATCTATCTCGCGCCGACCCCGCTCTTCTGGCGCTTCGAGAAGCCGCCGACCCATGTGGAGGGCCCGGCCGACGAGCAGTTCAGCTGGGAGCTGGAGCGGTTCTGCGAACTGGCCCTGCGCGCCAACCCGAACGTACTGGAGTGTCTGCACTCCCCACTGGTCGAGCACATCGACGCCACCGGGCGGGAACTCCTGGCGCTGCGCGGGGCGTTCCTCTCCCGGCAGGCACACGAGACCTTCGCACGCTACGCGCTGGGCCAGCGCAGGAAGCTCGACGCCGACATGCGGCAGCACGGTGTGCCGCGGTGGAAGCACGCCATGCATCTGCTGCGGCTGCTCATGAGCTGCCGCGACCTGCTGCGCACCGGCGTGCTCACGATCGACGTAGGCGCCGAGCGCGAGCGGCTCCTCGCGGTCAAGCGCGGTGAGGTGTCCTGGCCCGAGGTGGAGTCCAGGATGGCCCGCCTGGCGGCCGAGTCCGACGCGGCGGCCGCCCGCAGCCCCCTGCCCGCCGGGCCCGACCGGGCCCGGGTCGCGGAGTTCCTGTTCCGGGTACGCCGCGAGTCGGCCCTGACGCGGGCGGTGTAGGCCGCCGATCACCGCGCGGGTGTACGGGCCGGTGGCTCAGGCGTCCCAGAGCGCCCCCAGGGTCAGGAGTTCGCTGCGGTACTCGATGCGCTCGGCCCACTCCTCGGGCCAGGCCCGGGCCCCCAGGTGGGCGCCCGCGAAAGCGCCGGCCAGGCAGGCGATCGAGTCCGAGTCGCCCTGGGTGCACGCGGCCCTGCGCAGGGCGGTGAGCGGCTCGTCGGGGAAGAGCAGGAAGCAGAGCAGGGCCGTGGCGAGGGCCTCCTCCGCCACCCAGCCGTCACCGGTGTCCAGGCACGGGTCGGTTTCGGGCGAGGGGGCGCGGAGCGCCTTGAGCACGCGGTCGAGTGCGTCGAGGCAGTCGTCCCAGCCGCGGGCGATGAAGTGCGCCGGGCTCGGGTCCTGGGCGTGCGTCCACAGGTCGCCGAGCCAGCGCTCGTGGTACCGGGTGCGGTTCTCGTACGCGTACGACCGGAGCAGGCCGACCAGGGCCGCCGGGTCGGCGCCCTGGGCGAGCAGGTACACGGCGCGTGCGGTGAGGTCGGATGCGGCGAGCGCGGTCGGGTGGCCGTGGGTGAGCGCGGACTGCAACTGGGCGGCACCCGCCCGCTGCTCCTCGCTCAGGCCCGGCACGAGCCCGATGGGCGCGACCCGCATGTTGGCGCCGCACCCCTTGGAGCCGATCTCGCTCGCCCGCTGCCAGGGCAGCTTGCTGTCGAGCCGGGCGCACGCCACCAGGCAGGTGCGGCCGGGCGCGCGGTTGTTCTCGGGCGAGTGGTACCAGTGGACGAACTCGGCGCGGACCGGCCCTTCGAGGCGGCTCGGGTCGAGCAGGCCGCGGGCCATGGCGGTGCGGATGCCCCGGCCGAGCGCGAGCGTCATCTGGGTGTCGTCGGTGACGATCGCGGGGTCGGGCAGCGTCATCGCGCGCCATGGGCCGCACTTGGCGAGGATCGCGGGTACGTCGTTGAACTCGGTGGGGAAGCCGAGGGCGTCCCCCAGGGCGAGGCCGATCAGGGCTCCGGTGGCGGTTCGTTGCGCGGCACGGTTCATGTCTGTCGTCCTTCCGGGCGCAGCAGGGGCGGGTGCAGCGCGGTCGCGGGGCCCGCCCGGTGGAGCGCGGCCGGTTTGCCCCGGCCGCCGGTCAGCCGCGACGCGCCTGCCACCTGCTCGACGAAGCCGGGCGTGGCGAGGACCTTGCGGCGGAAGTTGGGGCGGTCGAGGACGGTGCCCCACACCGTCTCGTACACCTGCTGGAGCTCGCCGAGGGTGAACTCGGGCGGGCAGAACGACGTGGCGAGGCAGGTGTATTCGAGCTTGGCGCCGATGCGTTCGTGGGCGTCGGCGAGGATGTCGGCGTGGTCGAAAGCGAGCCGGCCCTCGCGGCCGAAGGCGACCCATTCGGCGTGCGCCGCGTCGCCCCCGCCGCGCGGTTCGGGCAGGTCGGGCACGAGCGCGGTGTACGCCACCGACACGACCCGCATCCGGGGGTCGCGGTCGGGCTCGCTGTAGGTGCGCAACTGTTCCAGGTGGAGCGTCGCGACGACGTCCTCGGCGAGCCCGGTCTCCTCGGCCAGTTCGCGCCGGGCCGCGAGTTCGGCGGACTCGCGCGGCAGCACGAACCCGCCGGGCAGTGCCCACGCCCCCGCGTACGGGTCCTGGCCGCGCCGGATGAGCAGGGCGTGCAGGGCGCCGTCGCGCACGGTGAAGACGGCGAGGTCCACGGTGACGGCGAACGGCTCGAAGGCGTGCGGGTCGTATCCCTCGGGCACGTTGGCCGCGGGCACGGTGGCCTCGGGCACGGTGAGCTGGGGCGCCGCGGCATCCGGCACCGCGACCTCCGGCGACGCGCCTTCCCCAGCAGGGCTCTTGGGCCTCCCGCCACCAGGGCCGTGCACCTCCCCCCGCGCGGGCCGGGCGCGGTCTGCCTCCGGGCCGCGGGCCCCGGCCGTGCTCACCGTCGCTCCGGGAGCGGGTCGGCGAGAGCCCAGCCGCGGTCGAGGAGGGCGTCCACGGCGGCGACCGCGGTGGCCAGGCGCTCCTCGTGCGGGCCGTGCAGTTCGATGAACTCCCGCCCGGTGCGGGTGAGTTCGGACCGGAAGCGCTCGGTCATCCAGGGCCGCAGCTCCTCCCCGTCGCGCAGCCCGTCGTCCTCGAAGGGCACGCCGGCGTGGTCGGTGAGCAGCCACAGGTGGTGGGGTGCGGCCCGCTCGGCGACCGCGTCGACGCGCGGGTTGCGCCCGCCCATGTAGCGCTCATGCCAGACGGTGGTGGCGAAGGAGTCGGTGTCGCAGAACAGCACGGGCGAGCCGAGCCCGGCCGCCGCGTTCTCGCGCTCGTTCTGCCGCTCGGCGATCACCGGGAACTCGTCCGAGCCGAACTCGGCGTCCTCCCACTGGGCTTCGGGGAAGCGGGCGCGCAGCGCGGCCAGCTTGCCCTCGCTGTACTCGCGCCCGTACTCCTCGACCCACCGGGTGCCGGCCCAGACCCCGCCGCGCGCCCGGTAGTGCTCGGCGAGGGCGCGGGCCATGGTGGTGGTGCCGGTGGACTCGGCGCCGAGCACGACCACGCGCCGGGCGAGCCAGGCCCGTACGGGCTGTTCGAGGAAGTCCCAGCTGCCCGCGGGGTCCTTGCGCACGGCGGTGCCGGAGACCGGGAAGGCGGTGCGGTCGAGGTCGACGAGGACGTGCTCGGCGCCGAAACGCCGGGCCAGTTCATCGCCGTACGGCTCCGAGGTGAAGACGGCGTCGACGCGCTCGGGGACGGCGCCGTGGAAGACGGCCATGTGCGCGTCCCATATCGCCGGGTCGTTCAGGTCCATCTCGGTGTCGTCGACGGCGCCCACGATCCGCGCGTCCGGGTGCACCTGCCGCATCCACCGCACCCGCTCGGCCAGCGGGATCGTCTCGACGGAGGCCGCGCACACCAGCACGGTGAGCCGTTCGCAGTGTTCGGCGGCGGTACGCACCAGGTGGTGGTGGCCGGCGTGCGGCGGGTAGAACTTGCCGAGGACGAGGCCGTGTTCGTGGCTCTTCACGCCGTCGCCTCCACGAGCCGCGCCGGATGTGCGCCGAGCTCACGCCGCCAGCCCCGCAGGCCGATCAGGCACAGGGCGAGGAATCCGACGTACAGGAGCGAGGTCAGATAGAGCCCCTTGGAGGCGTAGAGCGGGATGTAGACCACGTCGGCCGCGATCCACAGCCACCAGGACTCGACGAGCTTCTTGCACTGTCCGTACGTCGCCGCCAGGGAGAGCGCGGTGGTGAGCGCGTCCCAGAACGGGACGGTCGAGTCGGTGGCCGCGCCGAGCAGGAAGGTCAGTGCGACGGTCCCCACCGCCCCCGCCGCGAGCAGCCACAGCCACTCGGTGCGGGTCGTCCGCCGCACCGGCAGCGTGCCGGGACCTGGTCCACCCCCGTGGGCCCAGGTCCACCAGCCGTACACGGCGAGGGCGATGAAGACGACTTGGAGTCCGGCGTCCGCGTACAGGCCCGCCTGGAGGAACAGCACGATGAAGAACACGTTGTTGGCAAGCCCCACCGGCCAGTTGGCGATGTGCTGCCGGGCCACCAGCCACACGCAGAGCGCGCCACTGGCGAAGCCGAGGATTTCCGTCCAGCTGAGGCTCACGCCGGTCTCCTTAATGGTCACCCTGACTATAAAGGCCCCCGGGGCCGGCGCACAAGCCCGTTCGAACGGGCGCACGGGGATTCGGGGGGCGCATACGACGACAGAGCCCGGCTCCCCGTACAGGACGGGAAGCCGGGCTCTGTGTTAGGCAGGTGGTGAGGACTAGAGGTCGACCTCGCGCATCAGCATGCCGACCTCGGTGTTGGTGAGGCGGCGCAGCCAGCCGGACTTCTGGTCGCCGAGGCCGATCGGGCCGAAGGCGACGCGTACAAGCTTCTCGACGGGGAAGCCGGCCTCGGCCATCATGCGGCGCACGATGTGCTTGCGGCCCTCGTGCAGCTCGATCTCGACGAGGTAGTTCTTGCCGGTCTGCTGCACGACCCGGAAGGCGTCGGCGCGTGCGTAGCCGTCTTCCAGCTGGATGCCCTCCTTGAGCCGCTTGCCGATCTCGCGCGGCAGCGGGCCCGTGATGGCGGCCAGGTAGGTCTTCTTCACGCCGTACTTGGGGTGGGTCAGACGGTGGGCCAGCTCGCCGTGGTTGGTGAGCAGGATGATGCCCTCGGTCTCGGTGTCGAGCCGGCCGACGTGGAAGAGCCGGGTCTCGCGATTGGTGACGTAGTCACCGAGGCACTGGCGGCCGTCGGGGTCCTCCATGGTGGAGACGACACCGGCCGGCTTGTTCAGGGCGAAGAACAGGTGCGACTGGGTGGCGACGGTCAGGCCGTCCACCTTGATCTCGTCCTTGTCGGGGTCAACGCGCTTGCCCTGTTCGAGCACGATCTCGCCGTTGACCTCGACGCGGGACTGCTCGATGAGCTCCTCGCAGGCGCGGCGCGAGCCCATGCCGGCCCGGGCGAGCACCTTCTGCAACCGCTCGCCCTCCTGCTCGGCGCCGGGGAAGGTCTTGGGGGTCTTCACGTCGGGCTTGTCCGCGTACCGGTCGCGGTTGCGCTGCTCGATCTTGGCGTCGAGCTCGCGCGGGCGGGCCGCGCCGAGCCGCTGGCCGTGCGGGCCGCGACGGACGGGGGTGCCGCCCTGCGGCGCCTTCGGGCCACCCTTGGCGCCGCCGCGCGCGGAGGCGCCGCGACCGCTGCGGGGTGCGCCTCCCCTGTCGTCGAAGCCCACGTCGTACGTGCGCTCCTCGGGGCGCAGGGGACGCGGCTTGCCGCTGCCGCTCTGGCGCGGACCGCCGCTCTTGCCCTGGCCGTCCCGGCCGCCGCCGACGCCCCAGCCGCCGCCACCGCTCTTGCCCTGGCCGTCGCGGCCACCGCCGCCGGCGGGCCGGCCGCCGCGCTGGTCGTCGCGCCCGCCGCCACCGGCGCCCCGGCTGCCGCCCCGGCCGCCGGCACCACCACTGCTGCCGCGGCCGCCGCTGTTGCCACCACGGCTCCCGCCGTTGTTTCCGCTGCTGTCCCTGCCGCTGCTGCTTCGCATCACATTTCCGTCTTGTCGTCTGCGTGGGTTTCCGGCGCGTCAGGCGCGTCCGGGTCGAACGACGGAACACCCTCCAGCGTCTCGGCCTCGATCGCCTCCGCCTCGGGGAGGAAGGGCGCCAGCTCCGGGAGCTCGTCCAGGCCGCGCAGGCCCATCCGCTCCAGAAAGTAGTTCGTCGTCCTGTACAGGATCGCACCTGTTTCGGGTTCCGTGCCCGCCTCGTCGACCAGACCCCGCTGGAGCAGGGTCCGCATGACCCCGTCACAGTTGACTCCGCGCACCGCGGAGACCCGCGAGCGGCTCACCGGCTGCCGGTAGGCGACGACCGCCAGCGTCTCCAGGGCCGCCTGGGTGAGCCGGGCGTGCTGGCCGTCCAGGACGAAGCCCTCGACGGCGTCGGCGTACGCCGCCCGGCTGTAGAACCGCCAGCCGCCCGCCACGAGCCTCAGCTCGAAGCCGCGGCCCTGGACGGTGTACTCGTCGGCCAGCTCCCGCAGGGCGTCCGCCACGGCATGTCTGGGGCGTTCCAGGATCTTGGCGAGGTGTTCCTCGGTGGCCGGCTCGTCGACGACCATGAGGACGGCTTCCAGGGCCGGCTTGAGCGCCAGTTCCGCAGTCACTCCCCTCGCTCACGCCTGCTCCTCCGTCACCACGTGGTCGAATTCGTCGGTCACCTTGGGCGTCCCGTCGCCCTCGCCGCCGCTCCAGCGCACCATCAGCTCCCCGAGCGCCTCGTCCTGGTCGAGGACGACGGCCTTCTCGCGGTACAGCTCCAGGAGCGCCAAGAACCGGGCGACGACGGTGAGGGTGTCCGGGGCGTCCTCGGCGAGCACCCGGAAGCTCACCTCCCCGGCTTCCCGCAGCCGGGCCACCACGATCTCCGCCTGCTCGCGCACCGAGACGAGCGGGGCGTGGATGTGGTCGACGTACACCTGAGGTTTGGCCCTGGGCTGCATGGCCTTGACGGCCAGCTTGGCGAACCCCTCGGCGCCGACGCTGATGACGACGTCCGGCAGCAGCTCCGCGAGGTGCGCCTCCAGGCCGACGGTACGCGGATATCTGCGCCCCTCGGTGTCGAGCCGCTCGCTGAAGATGTCCGCGATGCGTTTGTACGCCCGGTACTGGAGCAGCCGCGCGAACAGCAGGTCCCGGGCCTCCAGGAGCGCGAGGTCGGCCTCGTCCTCCACCTCGGCGGCGGGCAGCAGCCGGGCGGCCTTGAGGTCGAGCAGGGTGGCGGCGACGACGAGGAACTCGGTGGTCTGGTCCAGGTCCCAGTCGGCGCCCATGGCCCGGATGTGCGCCATGAACTCGTCGGTGACCTTGGAGAGCGCGATCTCCGTGACGTCCATCTTGTGCTTGGAGATCAGCTGGAGCAGGAGATCGAAGGGCCCCTCGAAGTTGGCCAGCCGAATGGTGAACCGGCCGTCGGATGGCCCGGTCCCGCTCGGGGGTTCCTCGGGGCCGGCCTCGGCCTCTTCCGCGCCGGCTGAAGGAAGATCGGTCTCTCCGGCGCTGGACGGGCAGGGGTCCGGGGATGGCGCCCCCGGACCCGGCCCCAGCGCACGCCGTGCCGCTCGCGCAACGGGAACGTCGGGCTCGTCAGCAGGCGGCAAGGGTGGTCCAGGGGAGAAAAGGGCGGGCGGGCGGCGCGAAAGGGCTCCGCCGCAGGCTAACGGCTACCGCCCCCGAAGACGCCGTACGAGAATGCTCGCGTCGCCCCGCGACTCCAGGTCGGCGAGGACGACGGCGACCGCTTCGCGCACGATCCGCCCGCGGTCGACCGCGAGGCCGTGCTCCCCGCGCAGGACCAGGCGCGCGTGCTCCAGGTCCATCAGCTCCTCCGCGGAGACGTACACGGTGATCTTCTCGTCGTGCCGCTCGCGTCCGCTGGGCCGCCGGTTGGCCGCCCGCTGGCGGCGCCGTTGCTGCGCGGTGCCCGAGCCGCCCTGTGCGGGCGTACGACGGGCCTTGGCGGCCTCCGCCTCGGCGGCGCCACGGCTGCGCGGCTCGCCGGCCCCGGAGTCCTCCCCCGCGGCGGTGTGCTCCGCCTCGGCGGCCTCGGCGACGGGGTCGCTCTCGCCCGCCGGGGACGGCACCCGGGCCTCACCGTTGGTCCCCCGCCTCGGGGCGGACGGCGAGAGCGCCATCCCCCCGGTCGTACGGAACAGCTCGTCGGCCCCGGGCAGACTCACTCGGCGTGACACCGGGCGAGCACCTCCCTGGCGAGCTGACGGTAGGCGGCCGCGCCGACGGAGTTGGAGGCGTACGTCGTGATCGGCTCACCGGCGACCGTGGTCTCCGGGAAGCGCACGGTCCGGCCGATGACCGTGTGGTAGACGTGGTCGTCGAAGGCCTCGACCACACGGGCCAGGACCTCACGGCTGTGCACCGTGCGCGAGTCGTACATCGTGGCGAGGATGCCGTCCAACTCCAGGTCGGGGTTGAGACGTTCCTGCACCTTCTCGATGGTCTCGGTGAGCAGCGCGACACCGCGCAGCGCGAAGAACTCGCACTCCAGCGGCACGATCACCTTGTGCGCCGCCGTCAGGGCGTTGACGGTCAGCAGGCCGAGCGAGGGCTGACAGTCGATCACGATGTAGTCGTAGTCCTGCATCAGCGGCTTGAGCGCCCGCTGGAGCGTGGACTCGCGCGCGACCTCGCTCACCAGCTGCACCTCGGCGGCGGACAGGTCGATGTTGCTCGGAAGGAGGTCCATGTTGGGGACCGCGGTCTTGAGCAGCACCTCGTCGGCCGACATGCCCCGCTCCATGAGCAGGTTGTAGACGGTGAGGTCGAGTTCCATCGGGTTGACGCCGAGACCGACCGACAGGGCTCCCTGCGGGTCGAAGTCGACGAGCAGCACGCGCCGTCCGTACTCCGCGAGCGCGGCACCCAGGTTGATGGTCGACGTCGTCTTGCCCACGCCGCCCTTCTGGTTGCACATCGCGATGATCTTCGCGGGACCGTGGTCGGTCAGCGGACCCGGGATCGGGAAGTACGGCAGCGGCCGTCCGGTCGGACCGATCCGCTCGCGACGCTGGCGTGCGGCGTCGGGCGCGAGGGTGGCCGCGTACTCGGGGTCGGGCTCGTACTCGGCGTCGGGGTCGTAGAAGTGCGCCTGCGGCACTTCCTCAAAGTCGGCGAGAGCGGCGGTGTCCCGGCCGCTCTCGTTGCCGGCCGTGGCGTTCACGTGTAGGCCGTCCATCATCCGTGGGGCTGTCGTCATGTGCTGGGTGGGGACCATCCCCGCGTGCGCGGGGACCAGAGTGGTTTCGGAGGTCCGGACCGCGACGGAGCCGACAGCCTCGGGCCCCGAAGGGCGCTGGCCCCGTACGGACATCCCCGCAGGGATTCCTGACTGACCACCTCCGGGAGTAAATGTCGACTCATTCACAAGTCGTCTTACCTCCTTGGATGTGACCAGGAAACTTTATCGATAGGTCAGCGTGGCACCATGCCGACGGTTGGCGACTCTATGGCGTGTCACCGGTCCGCAGCAACACAATCCGCCGGACCGGGCCCGATGTGTCGGCAACCGAACACCACTCTGTCAAGGGCGTGCGGGCACTCAAGCGCACGTTTCACCACTGCTCGAAACGGTTAAAGGGTTACGTTCGAGGCGAGTTGAGCGGGCCCGTCACGGGCGGTCGGTAGTGTCGCGATACACATCCGGCCGGACCTTGGTCGACAAGGTCCGGCCGGATGTACGGGGTTGACGGTCCGCGTTGACGAACCGGCTTGTGACTAGCCGATGAGCGAGTGCAGCTCGACCTGGTCCAGGCCGTGGGCCTCGGCGACCGGGCCGTAAACGACCTGGCCGTCATGGGTGTTGAGGCCGAGCGCGAGCGCGGCGTCGCGGCGCAGCGCCTCGACCCAGCCGTTGTTCGCCAGCGACACGATGTAGGGCAGCGTGGCGTTGGTGAGGGCGTAGGTGGAGGTGTTCGGAACCGCGCCCGGCATGTTGGCGACGCAGTAGAAGACCGAGTTGTGGACCATGAAGGTCGGCTCGGCGTGGGTGGTCGGACGCGAGTCCTCGAAGCAGCCGCCCTGGTCGATCGCGATGTCGACAAGGACACTTCCGGGCTTCATCTTGGCGACGAGCTCGTTGGTGACCAGCTTCGGGGCCTTGGCGCCGGGGATGAGCACCGCGCCGACGACGAGGTCGGCCTCGACGACGGCCTTCTCCAGCTCGTAGGCGTTGGAGACGATCGTCTGCACCTTCGTGCCGAAGATCTTGTCGGCCTCGCGGAGCTTGTTGATGTCCTTGTCGAGCAGGGTCACGTGGAAGCCCATGCCGACGGCGATCTGCGTGGCGTTCCAGCCGGAGACGCCGCCGCCGATGACGACGGCCTTGCCGGCGTGGGTGCCGGGGACGCCGCCGGGGAGCACGCCGCGGCCGCCGGCCGAGCGCATCAGGTGGTAGGCGCCGACCTGCGGGGCGAGCCGGCCCGCGACCTCGGACATCGGGGCGAGCAGCGGCAGCTGGCGGCCGGCCGTCTCGACGGTCTCGTACGCGATCGCGGTGGTGCCGGACTCCAGGAGGGCGTCCGTGCACGCGCGGGAGGCGGCGAGGTGCAGGTAGGTGAAGAGCGTCTGGTCCTTGCGGAGGCGGTGGTACTCCTCCGCGATGGGCTCCTTGACCTTGAGCAGCAGGTCCGCGGTGGCCCAGACCTCGTCGGCGGTGGGGAGGATCTCCGCACCGGCGCCGACGTACTCGGCGTCCGTGATCGAGGAGCCGACGCCGGCGTTCTGCTCGACGAAGACCTGGTGGCCGTTGCGCACCAGCTCGTGCACACCGGCGGGGGTGATGGCCACCCGGAACTCGTTGTTCTTGACCTCGCGGGGGATACCGACCTTCACGTCGATCACGGTCCTTGGCTCAGGGAAAAGGGGGGCAATGCCATACATACCCGGACGCACGACGGCACACCGGGAGGCACCGCAGTAAGTTGCGGCAGAGCCAGTCTAATGAAGGTTTTCTCGCTGTCTACCCTTACAAAGCTCTAATCTTTGGCTGGAGCGCTACGGATTTCGCAGGTCCCTTGGGGCTGCTGCCTCATCTTCCAGAAGTCGATCGGCCGTCGCGCGGTGCAATCGTGCCGCCGTGGGGTCGCCGAGCCGGTCGAGGGTGTCGGCGAGCCGGAGCTGGAGCGCGGCCTGCAAGCGCAGATCACCGGCCTTGCGTGCCTGCTCCACCGCCTCCCGGCAGGTGCGCAGCGATTCCTCGGGGCGCCCGGCGTACTCCTGGACCCGGGCCGCCTCGCTCAACGCCCTTGCCTGGCTGGGGAGATCGCCGAGCCGTCGGTATCCGGCCACCGCCGCGCGCCAGCCGCGCAACGCCTCGCCGTAGCGGCCCGCGTAGGTGTGCACGGTGGCGAGCCGTCCGTACAGCCTCGCTTCGTCGGCGCGCTCGCCGCGGGCGAGCCGCTGCGACAGGGCGCGCCCGTACCAGTCGGAGGCCCGCGGCCAGTCCCCCAGCTCCTGGTGGGCGCCGCCTACGGATTCCATCGCGCGGCCCGTGGCGTACGGGTCGTTCGCCGCGCGGCCGGCGTCCAGGGCGAGCCGGTAGCGGGCCAGCGCGTCGAGAGTGCGGCCGGTCTGCGCGTCCAGGTCGCCCAGGTTGAGCAGGGCCGCCGCCTTCTCGCGGTGCAGATCGCGCCGCTCGGCGACGTCCAGGACGAGCTGGTGCAGGCCGTACAGGTCGGGGGCGGCCGCATCGGCGCCCCGGTGGGCGGCGAGCGCCCGCACCAGGGCGGCGACCAGGCGCCGCGCGAGGGTGTCGAGCTCGCCGTCCTCCACCGCCAGGCGCGCGGCGGCGAGCAGCGCGGGCCTGCGGCTGTCCAGCCATGCCGCGGCGTGGGCGGCGCTCGGGAAGCGCAGGGCGCGCGGCAGGCCGGCCAGCCGCTTGCGCGCGGGTGAGCCCTCGGGCTCGGTGACCGCGCGGCAGGACTGGAGCAGCCGCACGGTCCGCTCCAGCATCCGGGCGCGGGCCAGCTGCACCTCGCCGGGCCGGTCGACGCTGTCGCACAGGGCGCGCAGCAGCGGCGCGAGCGCGCCGGGCACCCGGTACTGCTCGGGCACGTCGGGGTCCCTGCGCAGCAGCCCGTACGCCACGAAGTCGTTCAGGGCGGCCTGGGCGCCGGAGACCGAGCAGCCGGCCAGCGCGGAGGCGGTGTGGGCGTCGGCGATTCCGGCGGGGGCGAGGGCGAGCAGTCGCAGTATCCGCGCGGCCGGCTGCGAGAGGGAGTCGTACACGAGCCGGAAGGCGCGGGCCAACGGCTGTGCGGCGCTGGGCAGTTCGGCCACGTCGTCGGAGAGGGCGCGCAGCTGCTTGGCCACGTCGGAGACGGCGGCCTTGGGGCGGGCGGCGAGCCAGCCGCCGACCAGGACGAGGGCGGCGGGCTGTCCCGCGCACACTTCGACGAGGGTCTCGGCGGCGCGCGGGTCGACCGTCACGCGCACGGAGCCGGTGAAGCTCTCCAGGAGCTCGACGCCCGATTTGGTGTCGAGGCCGCCGAGGGTGCAGGGGCGGACGTCCGGGATACCGGTGAGCGGTCCCGCGGCGGTCGCCACGATCAGACAGCGGGAGGTGTCGGGCAGGAGCGGGCCGACCTGTTCGGCGTCGGCCGCGTCGTCGAGGAGCACGATCGCCCGGCGGTCCGCGAGCGCCCCCCGGACCCGTTCGGTCAGCTCGTCCTGGCCGGCTCCGGGCGGCGCCGGCACCTCCAGCGCGTCCAGGAGGTCGCGGGCGACCCGGTCGGCCGGGATCCGGGCTCCGCCGGGTTCGCTGAGCGCGGCGCGCAGCACCCCGTCGGGGTACTCGCCTGCGACCCTGCGGGCCAGTTCGGCGGCGAGCGCGGTGCGGCCGGAGCCGGGCCGGCCCGCGATGAGCAGGACCCTGGCCCGGGGCGACTTCCTGCCCGAGAGGGTGTCGAGCCCGGCCCGTTCGATGTCGGCCCTGAGTTCCTTCAACTCCCGGTGCCTGCCCAGGAATTCCCCCGTGCACTGCCCGGCGGCAGCGCCACCCACGTCCACCGCCTGATCCGTCACGGGCCACGCTCCGTCCGCCTGCGCACCTGGAGACCGTGCGGGTATCCGCACGGGCAGTCCGAGCGTAGTTCACGCTTCGTGACCGTTTGGGTGGAGCGCGGCGGGGATGTCGCCCGATCGGATCAGCGGATTTTCAGATCGGAGGGGAGAGGGGTGGGCCCGCGGGCGCGGCAGGCACCCGGCTCACGCCTCGAAGGGGCGCACCGGCCACGAGACCCGTGGGCGCGGCAGGCACCCGGCTCACGCCTCGAAGGGGCCGTCGGGTTCAGGCCTCGAAGGGCCGCGCCGGCCACGGCGCCTCGGCCGGGCGCAGCGCCTCGACGCCGTCACCGTCGCCGTCGCCGCGCAGGACCGCCGAGAGCGCGAGCACCCCGACCACGAGACACGTGTTGTGCAGCTCCCCCGCGAGGACACCCCGCACCAGCTCGTCGAGCGGCACCCGGGCCAGCTCCATGTCGGCCTCCTCCTCGGCGACCTCGAAACGCTCGCCGTCGGCCTCCGAGAGGTCCCGGGCCAGGAAGATCCGTACCGCTTCGTCACTGCCGCCGGGGCTGGTGAACACATCGGTCAGGACCTGCCAGCGCTCGGCCTTGACGTGCGCCTCCTCGTACAGCTCGCGCTGGGCGGCGTGCAGCGGGTTCTCGCCGGGCACGTCGAGGAGCCCAGCCGGGATCTCCCAGAGCTTGTGGCGCACGGGGTGGCGGTACTGGCGCAGCACCAGGACCCGGCCCTCGTCGTCCAGGGCGAGGATCGCCACCGAGCCGGGGTGGACCTGGTAGTCGCGCTGGTGGACGGCGCCGTCGGGCATCACCACGTCGTCGGTGCGGACGCTGGTCTTGTGGCCGGTGAAGGGGGTGGCGGTCGCCACGATCTGCCAGTGTTCGGCGGTGTCCTCGATGGCCATGTCGGCGTCCTCCACAGTGCTCGCGCAAAAAACAGAAACCGGGGTACGGGCCCCGGAAGGCTCGTACCCCGGCAACGGTAACTCTCGCGGGAGCGCCCGGTCCTACTTGGCGGGCTTGCCCGTCTTGCGCGCTTCCTCCTGCCGCTGCACGGCCGCCTTGACCAGGCCCGCGAAGAGCGGGTGGGGGCGCGTGGGACGCGAGCGGAGCTCCGGGTGGGCCTGGGTGGCGACGAGGTAGGGGTGGACCTCGCGCGGGTACTCGACGTACTCGACGAGCTTGTTGTCCGGGGAGGTGCCCGAGAAGACGAGGCCCGCCTTCTTCTCCAGCTCCGCGCGGTAGGCGTTGTTCACCTCGTAGCGGTGGCGGTGGCGCTCCTCGACGTAGGGCTGGTCGTCGTAGACCTCACGGACGATGGAGCCCTCGGTGAGCTTCGCCGGGTACAGGCCCAGGCGCATCGTGCCGCCCAGGTCGCCCGCGCCCTCGACGTAGGCCAGCTGCTCCTCCATCGTCGAGATGACGGGGTGGCCGGTCGCGGCGTCGAACTCGGTGGAGTTGGCGTCGGGGTTGCCGGCCAGGTTGCGCGCGGCCTCGATGACGATGCACTGCAGGCCCAGGCAGATGCCGAGCAGCGGCACCTTGTTCTCACGGGCGTACTGGATCGCGCCGATCTTGCCGTTGACCCCCCGGTCGCCGAAGCCGCCCGGGACGAGGATCGCGTCGACGTCGCCGAGGTGCTTCTTGGCGCCGGCCGGGGTCTTGCAGTCGTCGGAGGTGACCCACTTGACCTTGACGCGGGCCTTGTTGGCGAAGCCGCCGGCGCGCATGGCCTCGGTGATCGAGAGGTAGGCGTCGGGCAGGTCGATGTACTTGCCGACCAGCGCGACGGTCACCTCGTGCAGCGGGTTGTGGACCCGGTCGAGCAGATCGTCCCACTGCGTCCAGTCCACGTCGCGGAACGGCAGGTCCAGCTTGCGCACGACGTAGGCGTCGAGGCCCTCGGTGTGCAGCACCTTGGGGATGTCGTAGATCGACTTGGCGTCGATGGCGGCGACCACGGCGGCCTCGTCCACGTCGCACATCAGCGAGATCTTGCGCTTGATGGACAGCGGCACCTCACGGTCGGCGCGCAGCACGATCGCGTCGGGCTGGATGCCGATGTTGCGCAGGGCGGCGACCGAATGCTGGGTCGGCTTGGTCTTCAGCTCACCCGAGGGGCCGATGTAGGGCAGCAGCGAGATGTGCACGACGAAGACGTTGTCGCGGCCGACCTCGTGGCGGACCTGGCGGACGGTCTCCAGGAACGGCAGCGACTCGATGTCGCCGACCGTGCCGCCGACCTCGGTGATGACGACGTCGACGTCGTCGGTGGCCATGCGGCGGATGCGGTGCTTGATCTCGTTGGTGATGTGCGGGATGACCTGCACGGTGTCGCCCAGGTACTCGCCGCGCCGCTCCTTGGCGATGACCTGCGAGTAGACCTGGCCGGTCGTCACGTTGGCGGAGCCGTCGAGGTCGACGTCGAGGAAACGCTCGTAGTGGCCGATGTCCAGGTCGGTCTCGGCGCCGTCGTTGGTGACGAACACCTCACCGTGCTGGAACGGGTTCATCGTGCCGGGGTCGACGTTGAGGTACGGGTCGAGCTTCTGCATCGTGACCCGAAGGCCTCGCGCCTTGAGGAGCGCACCCAGGCTGGAGGCAGTCAGACCCTTGCCGAGGGAAGAGGCGACACCCCCGGTGACGAAGATGTGCTTGGTCGTCGAGGATGCCAAGGATCGAGTCTGCATGGCCAAGAGGGGGCTCCCGTGGTCGCTGTCTGGAGTGCGTACCGGTCACCCTGTGTGGATCTTGTGCGAGATTCCGCGCGATTACGCGATATCTCCGAGGGTGCCGTCGCTGCGGTTCGGGGCTTTTTTCAGCACCCGGCCACGGGCTACCAGGGTATCAGCGCCAGCGGGAGAGCGCGTCCGGCCACGCTCTGTATGCCGCTGGTCAGCCCTGCGTACGAGCCTCACTCGTTCGGCCCAGTGGCGTTCGATGAAGGCTCCAGCAGATCACTGAGGTGCGTCGTATCCTGCTCGGACACTCGCTTGCCGAGCCGCCTGGTAGCACGGCACCACCCCGCCCGTCATCCGGAACATGCGCTCGTTGGCGAACCCTTGACCGCTGTCGCTGTAAGCGCCCCCAGGGGGCGACGTGGCCGTTCGACTGGAGATTGCACGTGGCCGGGCGCATCGAGGATTACGCACTCATCGGAGACATGCAGACCGCCGCACTGGTCTGCCGGGACGGCACGGCGGACTGGCTCTGCCTGCCCCGCTTCGACTCGCACGCCATCTTCGCCGGACTGCTCGGCACCGAGGAACACGGCTTCTGGCGGGTCGGTCCTGCACACAACGGAGACGACCCGCCGCCGACCGCCGACCGCCGCCGGTACCGGGGCGACTCGCTCATCCTGGAATCGGAGTGGGACACCCCGCGCGGCACGGTCCGGGTGACCGATTTCATGCCGCCGCGTGATGGCGCCCCGCAGCTGATCCGCATCGTGGAGGGCGTCACCGGCCGGGTGCCGATGCGCTCCACCCTGCGCATGCGGTTCAGTTACGGGCGTATCACCCCGTGGGTGCACAAGGTCGACGGCCGTACGGTCGCCGTCGCCGGGCCCGACTCGGTGTGGCTCGACACCGAGGCGGAGACGTACGGCAAGAACCTCACCACGTACTCCGACTTCACCGTCTCGCCCGGCGAGCGGGTCGCCTTCACCATCAGCTGGCAGCCCTCGCACCGCGAGCCGCCGGCCCTGCCCGAGCCGGAAACGTCCCTGGAGGCGACCGAGGACTTCTGGCGCGAGTGGGTGGACCACGGCACCTACCACGGGCCCTACCGCGAGGCGGTGGTCCGCTCCCTGATCACCCTGAAGGCGCTGACCTACGCCCCGACCGGCGGCATCGTGGCCGCGCCCACCACGTCGCTGCCCGAGCACATCGGCGGCGAGCGCAACTGGGACTACCGCTACACCTGGCTGCGGGACGCCGCGATCACCCTGTCGTCGCTGCTGCGCACCGGCTACCGCGAGGAGGCCCGCGCCTGGCGCGAGTGGCTGCTCAGGTCGGTCGCGGGCGACCCCGAGAACCTGCAGATCATGTACGGGATCGCGGGCGAGCGCGAGCTCGGCGAGACCGAGCTGGACTGGCTGCCGGGGTACGAGAACTCCACCCCGGTCCGGGCCGGGAACGGCGCCGCCCACCAGCTCCAGCTCGATGTGTACGGCGAGGTCACCGAGGCGCTGCACCTGGCGCACATGACGGGTCTGGCCCGCAACGACTACGCCTCGCTGCTCCAGCTGAAGCTGATCCGCTACCTGGAGAGCCACTGGGACCAGCCGGACGAGGGCATCTGGGAGGTGCGCGGCCCGCGCCGCCACTTCGTGCACTCCAAGGTGATGGCCTGGGTGGCCGTCGACCGCACGATCAAGCTGATCGAGTCCGGTGACGCCGACGGCCCGCTCGACAAGTGGCGCCAGCTGCGCGACGACATCCACCGGGACGTGTGCGAGAAGGGCTACGACAAGGAACGCAACACCTTCACGCAGTCCTACGGCTCGCAGGAACTGGACGCCTCGCTGCTCCTGATCCCGCAGATGGGCTTCCTGCCGCCGGACGACAAGCGCGTCATCGGCACCATCGAGGCGATCCAGCGCGAGCTGTCCACGCGGGACGGGTTCATCCTGCGCTACCCGACGACGGGCGGCGACGAGGACAACCTGGACGGCCTCGAAGGCGAGGAAGGCGCGTTCCTGGCCTGCTCGTTCTGGATGGCGGACGACCTCGCGATGATCGGCCGGGTCGACGAGGCCCGCAAGCTCTTCGAGAAGCTGCTCGCGCTCCGCAACGACCTGGGGCTGCTGGCCGAGGAGTGGGACCCCCACCTCCAGCGCCAGGTGGGCAACTTTCCGCAGGCCTTCAGCCACGTTCCGCTGATCGACACGGCGCTGCGGCTGACCGCGTCGGGTGCCTACGGCGGCTGACGGACCGGCGCGCGGGACCACGAACCCGCCCCGCGCGCGCCGGGTCCCGGCGCGACCCGCCCGGGTGCCCGCGCGACCCGCGTGAGGTGTGCCACACGGGGCGGGTTTCGGGACGTAACCGCAGGTAGCGTCCGCCGCATGCGGTGTCGGCCCGGGGTCGGGCCCCGGGTTCCCGCAGGACGAAAGGTGGGCGCAGTGGACACGCAGGGCGGGATCACCGTGCAGCGGGCCCTGGAGCTGCCGGGGTTGCGCGGCGGCCTCCCGGAGGTCGTGGCGGGCGCCGACCGGCTCCAGCGGACCGTGCGCTGGGTGCACGCCGGCGAGGTGCCCAACATCGCCTCCCTGCTCAAGGGCGGCGAGCTGCTCCTGACCACCGGCCTCGGCCTCGGCACCCGACCCGCCGAGCAGCGCGCGTTCGTACGGCGGCTCGCGGACCGGGGCATCGCCGCCCTCGTCGTCGAGCTCGGGCCGCGCTTCGCCCGGCTCCCCGCGACCCTGGTCGAGACCGCGCGCGCCGCCGGGCTGCCCCTGGTCCAGCTCCACCGCGAGGTGCCGTTCGTCACGGTGACCGAGGAGATCCACACCGAGATCGTCAACGGCCACTACGCCCTGCTGCAACGCGCCGAGGAGGTCCACCGGCGCTGTACGGGCGCGTTGCTCGGCGGCGGCGGAATCCCCCAAGTCCTCGGCATCCTGGCCGACTTCACCGCCAATCCGGTCTTCCTCGAAACCCCCGACGGACAGCTCCTGTACGCCGCCGGCTGCGAGGCGGGCGACGCGGCCGCCGATCCGCTCCAGGTCTGGGAGGGGCTGCGCGGCCAGCGTGAGACCCGCGCGTCGGGGCCGCCGGTGGGCGCGGTCCTGGTGGACGTGCCGGGCGGCGGTCACGGCGCCGGATCCGTACGGGCCCGCCTCGCGCTCCTCGCCGTCGGCCCGGCCCTGCTGCCGGTGCACCGCATGGCCGCCGAGCGGGCGGCGGGCATCCTCGCGGTCGTCCTCATGCAGGCCCGCCAGGAGGAGGAGCTCGCCGCGCGCGGCCGGGGCGACTTCCTCACCGACCTCGCCGAGGGCCGCATCACCCCCGAGGACGCGCCCGGCCAGGCCAAGGTCCTCGGCTTCCGGCCCGGCGAAGGTCCGCTGCTCCCCGTGGTGATGCGGCTCGCGTCCGAACTCGCCCCGACGGGCAACTGGGCGGTCCTCGCCCGCGCCGTCCTCGAAGAACTGTCCTCGGTGGGCGTGCCCGTGCTGCTCGGCGTACGCCCCGTCGAGGGCCGGGTGCCGCTGCTGCTGGGGCTGCGCTCGGAGTCGGAGCGCACCGCCGTCGCCGACCGGGTCGCGGCGGCCCTGCGCGCCGGTGTCGAGCGGGCCGGCCTGATGGGCGCGCGGGCCGGCACCCAGCCCGTGGTCGTGGCAGGCGTGGCGGGCAGCTGGGCGGCGGCGGGCGCGGGGCTGCGGCACGCGGCGGAGACCGCGGCGGCCGCGCAGGGCCTGCCCGAGCGGCCCTGGTACGACGCCCGGCGTCTCGACATCGACCTGCTGCTGTGGCGGCTGCGCGAACACCCCGACCTGGCGGCGTTCGTGGAGCGGGCGATCGGCCCGATCCAGGCCCACGACCGCGTATCGCGGCCGCCCCTGCTGCCCACCCTGGAGAGCTACCTCGCGCACGCGGGCCGCAAGGCGGAGACCGCACGCGAACTTCACCTCAACCGGCAGACCCTCTACAACCGTCTGGCCCGCATAGCGGACCTCCTGGGCACCGACCTGGACGACCCGCAGACGGTGCTCGCCCTGTCTCTGGCACTCCGGGCACGCCGGCACGCGACGGGGTAGCGGGCGGCGGGGCGGGGTGGCCGGCTGCGCGGCGCGGCGGGTAGCCGGCGGGTCAGGTAGGTCCGGCGGGTCATGTGGGCCAGACGGGTCAGGCGCCCGCCAACTCGTCGTAGACGGCGAGGACTTGGGCCACGGTCTCGTCCTCGGTCGGCCAGCTCGCCGCCTGCGCGCGCCCCGCGTCGGCGAGTGCGCGGCGTGCCTCGGGGTCCGCGAGGAGTCCCATGACGGCCGCGGCAAGCGCCTTCGCGTCGCCGTACGGGACGAGCAGCGCCGCGTCCCCGACCAGCTCCGGCACCCCGCCCACCGCCGTGGCGACCAGCGGCACGCCCAGGCGCAGGGCGTCCTGGGCGAGGAGCGAGCGGGCCTCCCAACGGCTGGGAAGGACCGCGACGTCGGCGGCGGCGAGCAGTTCGGTGATGTCGTCGCGCCGGCCGACGAGCCTGACCGGCAGGGACTCCGCCTCGATACGCCGTTGCAGCGCGGGCCGCCCGCGCCCCTCCCCCGCGATGACGAGCAGCGGTACGACGTCGAGATCGCGCCAGGCGCGGGCCGCGTCGAGCAGTACCTCGTAGCCGCGGTGCTCGACCAGGCTGCCCACGGCCATGACCAACGGCCGCTCCACGGCGCCGAGTTCGGCCCGCGCCTTGCCGTCGGAGCGCCCGGCGGGCAGCCGGGGCACGGGGATGGCGACCGCGGCGAGCCGGGCATCGCGTGCGCCGCGGTCGCGGGCCCGGTCGACGAGGTCGGACGAGGTGGCGAGCACGACCGCGGCGGCCCGCGAGACCCGGCGCTCAAGCAGGCGGAGCACGTGGCCGCGGGCACCCTCGGCGTGCGCGCGGGTGTGCCAGGTGACGACCAGGGGCACGCCCCTGCGGCCGCGCAGCGCGAGGGCGGCGCGGACGGCGGCGTGCAGGCCGTGCGCGTGCACGACGTCGGCGTCGGCGCAGGCGGCGCGGAGCGCGCCGACAGCCGCGGGGTCGCCGCGCCGCGCCACCGGCACGAAGAGGGCGCCCGCGCCGGGGAAGTCGTACTCCCGCTCCAGCTCGGCGGGGGCGCAGACGGTGACGCGTACGCCCCGGGCGACAAGGCCGGCCGCGAGTGACCTGACATGCGCGCTGCTGCCCGCGCTGCCGCCGCCCAGCACTTGGACCGTACGCAGCTGTGACACGTGAACAGGCTCCCGGAGCGGACGGGTCGGCGGTGGAGGTGGGTGGTTCCCGGCCAAGGATGCCAGTCCGTACGGGCGTTCCGGGCCCGTCCGGGGGTTCCTGCCGTGCCGGGCCGGGAAGATCGCCACGGCCGACCACCCACACGGGTGAACGCGAGCGGGTCGCACCCCGGCGCCGGACCACCCTGTGCCGGGCCGCATTCGCCTCCCCCGCCCGTCCGGCGGTGGCGGGGTGGGGCATCTCCCGGGGTCTGGGGCGGAGCCCCAGGAACCCCCGGCCGGCCGTCGGGTGCGGACCCGTGCACGGCTGGGCGCGCGGTTCCCCGCGCCCCTGGCGGTGCTGGTGCCGGGCGGCATGCCGAGGGTCCGCGCCCCCGCGGCGAAGCCGCGGGGGTCAGCCGTCCGCGCGGGCCGTGGCGAGGAGCTCCTCCGCGTGCGCCCGGGCCGTCTCGGAGTCCTCCTGCCCGGCCAGCATGCGCGACAGCTCCCGCACCCGGTCCTCGCCCTCCAGGACGGTGACACCGGAGCGGGTGACCGTGCCGTCGTTGGTCTTCTCGACCAGGAGCTGGCGGTCGGCGAACGCCGCCACCTGCGGCAGGTGCGTGACGACCACGACCTGCGCCGACTTGGCGAGCTTGGCGAGCCTGCGGCCGATCTCGACCGCCGCCTTGCCGCCGACCCCCGCGTCGACCTCGTCGAAGAGATACGTCGGCACCGGGTCGGTGCCCGCGAAGACGACCTCGACGGCGAGCATCACCCGGGAGAGCTCACCGCCGGACGCGCCCTTGGCGATCGGCCGGGGCGGGGCGCCCGGGTGGGGCGCGAGCAGCAGCTCGACCTCGTCCGCGCCGGTCGGCCCGTACGCCACGCTCCGCCCGCCGACCTCGACGCCCGAAGCCTCGTCGACGGACTCGCTCTGGCCGACCGCGAACGACACCCGCGCGTGCGGCATCGCGAGGGAGGCCAGCTCGGCGGTGACGGCCTCGGCGAACCGGTCGGCGGCCTCGGTGCGCGCGTCCGTCAACTCCTGCGCCAGGACGGACAGTTCGTCACGGAGCCCGTCCCGCTCGGCGATCAGCTGCTCGATCCGGTCGTCGTCGCCGTCGAGTTCGGTCAGCCGTGCCGCGCTCTCCTGCGACCAGGCGAGCACGGCCGTGATGTCCTCGCCGTACTTACGGGTCAGGGAGGTCAGCGCGGCCCGGCGCTCCTCGACCGCGGCGAGCCGCAGCGGATCGGCGTCCAGATCGTCGGCGTACCCGGCGAGTTCGCCGGCCACGTCGCCGAGCAGGATCGCGACCTCGCCGATGCGTTCGGCGAGCGCCGCGAGGGCGGGGTCGTGGGAGCGTACGGCCTCCAGGGCCCGGTGAGCGCCGGCGACGAGGGTCGTCGCGTCCACGCTCTCCGGGTCCTCGGGGTTGCCGGCCAGCGCGGCGTGGCCGACCGCGGCGGCCGAGGCGAGGGCCTCCGCGTGGCCGAGCCGCTCGGCCTCGGCCGCGAGTTCGGCGTCCTCGCCGGGCAACGGCTCGACGGCGGCGATCTCGTCCAGCCCGAAGCGCAGCAGATCGGCCTCCTGCGCCCGCTCGCGCGCCCGCGTGGTCAGCTCCTCCACCTCGACGGCGACGGCCCGCAGCCGGCGGTAGGCGCCGGCGTACTTGGCCAGGGGGCCCGCCACCGCCTCACCGGCGTACCGGTCGAGCGCCTCGCGCTGTCTGGCCGGGCGCAGCAGGCCCTGCTGGTCGGTCTGGCCGTGCACCGCGACGAGTTCGTCGGCGAGTTCGGCGAGCATCCCCACCGGCACCGAGCGCCCGCCGAGGTACGCCCGTGAGCGGCCCTCCGCGGAAACGGTACGGCTGACGAGCAGCGCGCCGTCGTCCAGCTCGGCTCCGGCCTCCTCGGCCCGCAGCACCGCCGAGCTTCCGGGCCGCAGCGCGATCCGTCCCTCGACGACCGCCGCCTTGGCGCCGATCCGCACGAGCGCGGGATCGGCGCGGCCGCCGAGCAGCAGCCCCAGGCTGGTGACGACCATGGTCTTGCCCGCGCCGGTCTCGCCGGTCACCGCGGTGAAACCGGGTGACAGCTCCACGACAGCGTCGTCGATGACCCCGAGCGACCGTATCCGCATCTCCTCCAACACGGACACGACCTTACGAGGTCCGGGGCCCTGTGTGCGACGTGCCCCGTGCCGTCACCCTCTCGTGGTGCCCGAACCGTCGGCGCGGAGGACGACCTCCGCGTGATCGGAAGGCCCCGGTCGGTCCCCACGACCCCTACCGGGGGGAGCTCGCGGGCTGCCACGCGAGAGCGGTGCCCATCCTCGACGCGATGGCGAAAATCGACATGTGGACGGGGCCGACGAAGAGCGGCATCAGGCACCCTGCCGGGCGACGGACGTTCGACAGCGACGCCGATGCCGACCGCTTCCGTGGCTGCCCGGCTGCTCGACGTGCCGGCCGCGCCCGCCGGATGGGCCTCAGGACGCTCGCCGCGTCCTGAGGCCCGCCCGGCCGGGACCGGTCAGTGCGGCGCCCCGCGCCACCCCTGCACCGGCAGCGCGAACTTGGCGACCAGACGGTCGGTGAACGAGGCGTGGTGCAGCCGCGCGAGCCGCACCGGAACGGCGCCCCGCCGCACCTCCACCCGCGCCCCCGAGGGGAGTTCGACCGTACGACGCCCGTCGCACCACAGCACTCCGTGCGGCGTGTGCGGCTGCACCTCGACCGCGAGCACCGAGTTCGGCGAGGTGACCAGGGGCTTGGCGAACAGGGCGTGTGCGCTGATCGGCACCATGAGCAGCGCCTCGACCTCGGGCCACACCACGGGCCCGCCGGCCGAGAAGGCGTACGCCGTCGAACCGGTCGGGGTGGCACACACAATGCCGTCGCAGCCGAACCCGGTGACCGGGCGGCCGTCGATCTCCAGGACGACCTCCAGCATCCGCTCGGGTGACACCTTCTGGACGGCGGCCTCGTTGAGCGCCCAGTCGCGGTGCACCACATCGCCGTTGTTGTGCACGACGACGTCGAGAGTCATCCGCTCCTCGACCTCGTAGGCGCGCGTCACCACACGGTCGACGACCTTGTCCAGGTCGTCGCGCTCGGCCTCCGCGAGGAAACCGACGCGGCCGAGGTTGACGCCGAGCATCGGCACGCCGGACGCGCGGGCCAGCTCCGCGCCGCGCAGCAGGGTGCCGTCGCCGCCGAGGACGATGAGCAGCTCACAGGCGTCCAGACAGGCGGGGATGGCGTCCTCGACGATCTCCGCCTCGACGGGCAGCGGCAGGTCGGCCGCCTCGGCCCGTAGCACCCGCACGCCGATGCCGCTGCGCAGCAGGCCGCGCACGACGAGCTCCGCGCTGCGGATGGCCGCGGGTCTGCCGGTGTGCGCCAGCAGGAAGACAGTGCGCGGCGCACCGGCACCACGCTCCGAGCCGGCTGCACCACTTTCCTCACTCATGTTCTCCGACGAACTCACCGGGGTCCCTCCGCCACTGCGCGCTCCACGTCCGCGGGATCGAGCGCGGGCGCTCCGGCCCGCAGCCACAGAAAGTACTCGACGTTGCCGGACGGCCCGGGCAGCGGGCTCGCGGTCACGCCGACCACGCCGAGCCCGAGGCCGGCCGCCTGCGCCGCCACCGTCCGCACCGTCTCGGCGCGCAGCTCGGGACTGCGCACGACGCCGCCGCTGCCGAGCCGTTCCTTGCCGATCTCGAACTGCGGCTTGACCATGAGGACCAGGTCCGCGTCGGGCGCCGAGCAGCGTACGAGGGCGGGCAGCACCAGGCCGAGCGCGATGAAGGAGAGGTCGCCCACGACGAGGTCGGCGGGGTGCCCTTCGAGGTCGTCGAGCGTCAACTCGCGTACGTTCGTACGGTCCTTCACGGTGACCCGGTCGTCACTCTGCAGGGACCAGGCGAGCTGTCCGTAGCCGACGTCGACGGCGACGACATGGCCGGCGCCGGCGCGCAGCAGCACGTCGGTGAAGCCGCCCGTGGAGGCGCCCGCGTCGAGCGCCCGCCGCCCCTCGATCTTGAGCCCCTGCGGGACGAAGGCCTCGAACGCCCCGGCCAGCTTGTGGCCGCCGCGCGAGACGTAGTCGGGATCGCTGTCGTCGTCCACCACCACGATCGCGGCGGCGGTCTCGACCTGGGTGGCGGATTTGGTGGCGACGGTCTTGCCGACGCTCACCCGCCCCGCGGCGATCAGCTGGGCGGCGTGCTCCCGCGACCGCGCGAGTTTCCGGCGCACCAGCTCGGCGTCGAGGCGGCGGCGTGCCACTCCTGCCACGTTCGGTTCAGCTCCTGTAGTCGTAGTTCGTCAGCGGCCGGGCGGCTCGTAGTCGGGCTCCCGAGGTCCCTGTCCCGCGGGGTCCCGAGCCTGTCTGGCCTGTAGGACGCTAAGGCCGCTGGTCGGCCAACGGCCGGCCCGGCCCGGATGTTCCCGGCCCGGATGTTCCCGGCCCGGATGTTCCCGGCCCGGGCGGCCCCTGGCGGGCGTCCAGCGCGGTCAGCGCGGAGCGCAGCCCCCGGTGTACATCCTCGTACACCCCGAGGTGACCGTCGGTACCGAGGTGGTCGACGTCCCCGAGCCGCTCGACGAGGGCGTCGACACCCGGGTGTCCGGTAGGGCTACGGTCCACGCCGAGAGGCGAGGGACCGAGGTCATCATCAGCCGCGAGGACGTCTCCCACCCGCACGTCCTCGGCGATCGCATCTCCCGGGTCGGACGCCGGCATCGAGTCGCTCATGCCGAAACGCTACCGCGAAGCCCTGGGGTACGGTCGGTGGCGATGGCGACCATGGAAGAGTGCCGCGCCGCACTCGACAGACTTTCGGACAATCTGGCCCGCGCGGGCGGCGACGTGCATGCCGCCGCCGCGCTGGACCGCTCACTGAGCTGCCACGTCACGGACTTGGACGCCACGTTCGCGGGGCGCCTCCGCTCCGGCCGCATCGAGGTCGGCGACGCGGTGCCGGGGCCGCCCCGGGAGAAGGCGCAGATCCGGCTCGCGATGACGGGGGACGATCTGGTGGCGATGGTCGGCGGCGAGCTGAACTTCGCGAAGGCGTGGGCGTCGGGCAGGGTCCGCCTGGAAGCAGGCTTCCGCGACCTGCTCCGCCTCCGCACGCTGCTCTGACCGAGCGAGGCTCACACGGTGAGGAGCGGACCGTACGCGCTTGCTCCCGCCCCCTGTACTGGTGCCGAGCAACACACCCACCCTCACCCCGTCCGGCTGCTCGGCGCCGGGTGACATGGGCAACCTCAGCCCGTCATGGGGGTCCCCCCTGGCCCTTAAGGCCTTGGGGGAGTTTGAGGACGAGCGCCCTCAAGGCGCGAACGGGGTCTGGGGCGGAGCCCCAGGAGGTTGGGGGCCCACTCACCTTCACCGTCACCCCTTGCGGGACGCTCCGCGTCGAGCCGCCCGCACCACCAGCGGCGTCCCCGTCTCAGGATCGGGAATCACCTGGCACCGCACCCCGAACACCCGCTCCACCAACTCCGCGGTAACCACCACCGAAGGCGCCCCCTCAGCCACCACCTCCCCCTCCCTCATCGCAATGAGATGCGTGGCATACCGAGCCGCCTGGTTGAGGTCGTGCAACACGGCCACCAGCGTCCGCCCCTGCTCCTCGTGGAGCTGGGCACAGAGATCCAGCACCTCGAACTGGTGCTGGATGTCCAGAAACGTCGTCGGCTCGTCGAGCAGCAGCAACGGCGTCTGCTGAGCCAGCGCCATCGCGATCCAGACCCGCTGCCGCTGCCCACCGGACAGCTCGTCGACGTATCGCTGCCCCAGCCCCCCGACCCCCGTCGCCTCCATGGACTCCCGCACGATCCGCTCGTCCTCGGGCGACCACTGCCGCAGCAGCCCCTGGTGGGGGTAGCGTCCGCGCGCCACGAGGTCGCCCACCGTGATCCCGTCCGGCGCGATGGAGGACTGCGGGAGCAGCCCGAGCGTCCGGGCGACCTTCTTCGACGGCAGCGAGTGGATGGACTGTCCGTCGAGCAGCACCCGCCCCTCGCTCGGCTTGAGCATCCGCGACAGCGCCCGAAGGAGCGTGGACTTGCCGCACGCGTTGGGCCCGACGATCACCGTGAACGAGTGGTCCGGGATCTCGACCGACAGATCCTCGGCGATCACCCGCTGGTCATAGCCGAGGGTGACCGCTTCGGCGCTGAGGCGTTGCATGCTCGTACTCCTGCTGGAAGAACCGGAACCCGTAAGGGAGTTGGGGACGGAAGACGCGGCGGCCGCGGAGGGCACGAAAGACGCGGCGGGAGCGGAAGACGCGGCGCCCGAACCCGCCGCGGATCGGGGCCTCATATCCGGCCCGCCCTGCGCTCGGCCACGAGCAGCCACAGCAGGTAGACCCCGCCGACCATCCCGGTCAGCACCCCCACCGGCAGCGTGCTCTCGCCGAACAGCCGCTGCGCGCCCCAGTCCGCGACAACGAGGAGCGCCGCACCCGTCAACGCGGAGGCGAGGACGTTGGGCCCGGTCGCGCGGGTGAGGCGCCGGGCCAGTTGGGGCGCGGTCAGCGCGACGAAGGCGATGGGGCCGGCGGCCGCCGTCGCGGCGGCGTTGAGGAGTACGGCGCTGAGCATCAGGACCGTACGGGCCCGCTGCACGGGCACACCCAGCGCGTACGCCGCGTCGTCGCCCATCTCCAGCATCCGCAGGGGCCGCGCGTAGAGAAGGACCACCGGCAGGATCACCACGAACAGCACGAGCAGCGGCCAGACCTGCGCCCAGTCGCGGCCGTCGAGGGAGCCGGTGAGCCACACCATCGAGCGGGCCGCGTCGACCAGGGTGGACTTGGTGAGCAGATAGTGGATGCAGGCGGTGAGCATCGCGGCGGCGCCGATGCCCACGAGGACGAGCCGGTAGCCGTGCACACCCTTCTTCCACGCCAGCAGATAGACCGCCACACCGGTCGCCAGTCCGCCGGCCAGCGCGCCGAGCGAGACCGCGTACGCGCCCCCGTGGAAGAACACGATGACGGTGAGCGCCCCGACGGACGAGCCCTGCCCGAAGCCGATGACGTCGGGGCTGCCCAGCGGGTTGCGGGAGATGGACTGGAAGAGCGCCCCGGAGATTCCGAGGGAGGCTCCGACCAGGAGCGCCACGAGTACGCGCGGCAGCCGCAGTTCGTTGATGATGAAGTCCTGCGCGGCCGTGCCCGATCCGAGCAGGCTGCGGACCACGTCGACGGGGCCGATGGCGAAGTCGCCGGTGCCGATGAGGAGGACGGCCGCGGCGAGCGTCACCAGGGCCAGCGCGCCGAGCACGGCAAGGGCGCGCGGCTCGGCCCGGAAGGAGAGCCCGCCGGGGGTACGTATCGCCTTCACGGCGGGGCCGCCCACGTACCCGCGGGTCACCTTCACGGCGGGGCCGCCCACATACCCACGGGTCGCCTTCACAGCCGGGCGATCCTGTCGCCTGCGTATCACCTTCACAGCTGAGCCATCCTCCTGCGCCGTACGAGGTGGATGAAGACGGGCCCGCCGATGAGTGCGGTGACGATGCCGACCTGGAGTTCGGCGGGCCGTGTGACGACGCGTCCGACCACGTCGGAGCCGAGCAGCAGCACGGGTGCGAGGACGGCCGCGTACGGCAGGATCCACCGCAGATCGGGCCCGGTGATCGCGCGCACGATGTGCGGGACCATCAGCCCGACGAACACGATCGGCCCGCAGGCGGCGGTCGCGGCCCCGCACAGCAGGGTGATCACGACCATGGACGCCACGCGGGTGCGGGTCAGGTGGGCGCCGAGCGCGCGGGCGGTGTCGTCGCCCATGGCCAACGCGTTGAGCGGGCGGGCGAGCAGCAGCGCGACGACCACGCCGACGACGATGAACGGCGCGACCTTGCGCACGGTCGCCATGTCCGCCGACGCGAGCGAGCCGACCTGCCAGAACCGGAGCTGGTTGAGGGCCGCGGAGTCGGTGAGCTGGACGGCGTTGATGTAGCCGTAGAGCGCGGCGCCGGCCGCCGTGCCCGCGAGCGCGAGCCGCACGGGTGTCGCGGCCCGGCTGCCGCCCAGCAGATAGACCGCCGCCGAGACGACCCCCGCGCCGAGGAACGCGAACCACACATAGCCGCTAAGGGAGTTGACCCCGAGGAAACTGATGGCCGACACGACCGCGGCGGCCGCTCCCGCGTTGACCCCGAGGATGCCGGGCTCGGCGAGCGGGTTGCGGGTGAGCGCCTGCATGACCGCGCCGGCGAGCCCGAGCGCGGCCCCCACGAGCAGACCCAGCAGCGTACGCGGCACTCGTACGTCATGGACGAGTACGTCGTTGGCGGTGCCCGAGCCGTGGAAGAGGCCGTGCCAGACATCGCCGAGCGGCATGGGTTTGGCACCGATCGCGATGCTGGCGACGGCGACGAGCGCGAGCACGCCCGCCGACGCGAACAGACCGGCGGCGCGCAGCGTACGGCGTTTCGCGGTCGGGGCCGGGGGCGCGGATGGGGTCCCGTCGCGCGGCTGAGGAGGACTGTCTACCAACACGAAAGTTAGGTTAGCCTACCCTGCACTTTCCGGGCCGCCTCCCTGGCGCGGCCTAACAGGCCCAGGCGCTCCACCAGCACCCCCAGTGCGCCTGAGGCAGAAAGCCCAGATCCCTCACAGACCCAAGCGCTCAAGCACCTTCGCCGCGTCCACGTCACAGACACCGTCCCCGGCATGGCTCCAGGCCGCCGCGCACAACGCCCGCAGCCCGTCCATCGCCTCCCCGCCCCCGTCGAGCGCAAACGCCCCGTCCGTGACGGATGCGCTCCAGCCTCCGCACACGAACCCGTCACCCTTTCCGGTCACATCGGGCTGCCCGGTCAGCAGCCCCCGCAGATCGGCGTCGACGAAGGTGGGCCGGTGCTCGGGCCGCGCGGCCAGCAGCTGGGCACCGTCCGTCACCCCGGTCAGCACGAGCAGCGAGTCGACACCGCCGTTGAAGGCACCCTCGATGTCCGTGTCGAGCCGGTCCCCCACCACGAGCGGCCGCTCGGCCCCGGTCCGCAGCACCGTCTCGCGGTGCATCGGCGGCAGCGGCTTTCCGGCCACCTGAGGGTCGGCGCCGGTGGCGATGCGTACGACCTCGACCGCCGCGCCGTTGCCCGGCGCGATCCCCCGCCCGCTTGGAATCGTCAAGTCGACATTGGAAGCGAACCAGGGCAGGCCGCGGTTGACGGCGTACGAGGCCTCCGCCAACCGGGACCAGGTAAGGTCCGGCCCCCCGTACCCCTGCACGACGGCGGCCGGGTCGTCGTCGGCGGACTCCACCGGCACCAGCCCGCGCTCGTCCAGCGCGACCCGCAGCCCTTCGCCGCCGATCACCAACACCCTTGATCCCTCAGGGAGTTGGTCCGCCATCAGCCGGGCCACCGCCTGCGCCGAGGTGATCACATCGGTGGCCTCGGCGGGCACCCCCAGCTCCGTCAGATGCTCGGCCACCGCGTCCGGCGTCCGCAGCGCGTTGTTGGTCACATAGGCGAGGTGCATCCCGCCGTCCCGTGCCTCGGCGAGCGCGTCGACGGCGTGGTCGATCGCGGCACCGCCCGCGTAGACGACCCCGTCCAGATCCAGCAGAGCCGTGTCGTAGGCCTCGTTCAGCGCCCGTGCGCTGCCACTGGGCATGATCCGGCCGGTCTGGCTCATCTTCATCCACTCCTCGATCGCTGCTTCGCCCCCGATCATCGCGCATGCCCCCACCCCACATACCATGCACGGATGAGCACAACTGGGCGTGCGGACCTCGGGCTGCGCCTGATCCCGTTCCGCGGACTGCGCTATGTTCCCGAGCGGGTCGGCAGCCTCGCCGCCGTGACGTCACCGCCGTACGACGTGGTGGTGCGCCCCGACGGCCTGCTCCACCTGGAGTCGGCGGACCCCTACAACATCGTCCGGCTGATCCTGCCGCAGGCCAGCTCTCCGGCCGCCCGCAACCAGCAGGCCGCGCTGACCCTGGACGACTGGCTCGACGAGGGCGTCCTCGCCCCCGACGCCGAGCCGGCGCTCTACGTGTACGAGCAGGAGGGCGACGGCATCCTGCAGCGGGGCCTGATCGGCGCGCTCGCCCTGTCCGCACCGGAAGAGGGCGTCGTCCTGCCGCACGAGGACGTCATGCCGCACGTCGTGGAGGACCGCGCCGCGCTCATGCGCACCACCGCGGCCCACCTCGAACCGCTGCTCCTCACCTACCGCGGCAACGCCACCCCGACGGGCGCGACCGCCGTCATCGACCGCGCCATCGAGCGCGAGCCGCTCCTGCGCACCACCACGGAGGACGGTTTCCGCCACCGCCTGTGGGCCCTCACGGATCCGGCCGATCTCGCGGAGGTCCAGGCCGACCTGACCGCCCACCAGGCGGTCATCGCCGACGGCCACCACCGCTGGGCCACCTATCTGCGCCTGCGCGACGAGCAGAGCTCGCCCGGCCCCTGGGACTTCGGCCTCGTCCTCCTGGTCGACACGGCCCGCTACCCGCTGCGCGTCCGCGCGATCCACCGCCTGCTGCACCGTCTGCCGGTGGCCAAGGCGCTCGCCGCGGTCACGGCGTCCGGCGCCTTCCGTGTCCGCACCCTCGACGTCCCGCTCGCCGGCGCCATGGAGGCGCTCGCGCGGGCGGCCGCCGAAGGAAACGCGTTCCTGCTCGCGGGCGACGGCCGCTTCCACCTCCTGGACCGCCCGGACGAGGCCCTGCTCACCCGTACGATCCGCGCCGACCGGCCGCCGGCCTGGCGCTCGCTCGACGCGACGGTCCTGCACGCGACCTTGCTGGACGAGATCTGGCGCATCCCGGACACGCCGGAGGAGATCGCGTACATCCACGACACGGCCGCGGCGGTCGAGCAGGCGGAGCGCCACAACAAGACGGCGGTCCTGATGCACCCGGTCCGCGAGGAAGTCGTACGCGACCTTGCGCGGCAAGGCGTCACGATGCCCCGCAAGTCGACGTCGTTCGGCCCGAAACCGGCGTCGGGCCTGGTACTGCGCAGTCTGACGGTGAACTGACCCGGGCGAAGCCGACGGGCCCAGAAACAAGAGAGAGGCGGCGCCCCTGGGGGCACCGCCTCTCTCTGATTCCGTCACCCCTCGGACGTCACACGCCCGGGGGTTCCGTACTCCTCACCGTCAGGCGTCCTTGTCGGTGCCCGCGTCCTTGTCGTCGTGCTTGACGTCGCGCTTGTCGTCCGCGTCAGCATCCGCGTCCACGGCCGTGGCGCCCGCGACCGTCACGGCCGCGTCCTTCACCGGCTCGGCGGCGACAGGCTCGTCCTTCACGGACTCGGCTTCGACAGGCTCGGCGTCGGCGGTCTCGGTGGCGGCCCGCACGATGTCGGTGTCGTCGCCCTCGAAGTCGTCCTCCTCCTCGCCCTCGTCATCGAAGTCGGGGTCGAGGTCGGCGGCGGCCGACAGGTCCTCGGCCGCCGCGCGCGGCGCCTGGGCGTCGCCGTCCACCTCGTCGTCGTCCTCGACCATGGCGTCGACGAAGTCGACCCCGTCGAGCTCGGCGAGGCGGTCGGATGCGTCGGTCGTGCCGTCCTTGTCCGCCTCAAGTGCCTTGGCGAACCACTCGCGGGCCTCGTCCTCACGCGTCGCCGCGAGCAGCGCGTCGGCGTACGCGTACCGCAGGCGCGCGGTCCACGGCTGTACGGAGTTCGACGCCAGCTCGGGGCTCTGCAGGGTCACGATGGCGGCGTCCAGCTGCCCCATGTCCCGGCGCGCTCCGGCCACGACGAGCCGCATTTCGACCTGTCCCGGCTTGTCGAGCTTCTGCACTTCGGGCTCGCCGGCCATCGCGAGCGCGCGCTCGGGCCGCCCGAGCCCTCGCTCGCAGTCGGCCATGACGGGCCACAGCTCCACGGACCCGGTCATGCGCCGCGCGGCACGGAACTCCGCGAGCGCCTCCGAGTACTTCTGCGTCGCGTACGCCGCGAACCCGGCGGCCTCGCGCACGGCTGCCACACGGGAGGCGAGCCGCAGCGCGATGCGGGAGTACGCGTACGCCTGCTCGGGCTCGTCGTCGATGAGCCGGGCCACCATGACCAGGTTGCACGCGACCTCTTCGGCGAGCCCCTTGGGCAGGCTCATGAGCTCCTGACGCACGCCCTCGTCGATCTCGTTGCCGGTGACGTCCTCGTCGATCGGCAGCCGCTTGACGGGCTCGCGGTCGCGGTCACGATCGCGGTCGTCCCGGCGGCCGTAGCCACCCCGGTCGTCACGGCCACCTCGGTCGTCACGGCCGCCCCGGTCGTCGCGGCCGCGGTAGCCACCACGGTCACCCCGGTCGCCACGGTCATCGCGGCGGAACCCACCACGGTCGTCATCGCGACGCGGCGCGGGACGGTCGTCGCGACGGAAGCCAGCGCCGTCGTCAGCACGGCGCGGGGCCGGACGGTCGTCGTCGCGGCGCGGGGCCGGACGGTCGTCGCGACGGCCGTACGAGCCACCGCCGCCACCACGGTTGTCGTCGCGGCGGAACCCGCCACGGTCATCGTCGCGACGGGGCGCGGGACGGTCGTCCCGGCGGAACCCACCACGGTCGTCATCACGCCGCGGGGCCGGACGGTCATCGCGACGGGGGTACGAGCTGCCACCGCCGGCGGAACCACCACGGCTGTCGTCACGACGCCCATAGGAGCCACCGCCACCACCACGGTTGTCGTCGCGGCGGAACCCGCCGCCACCGCCCCGGTTGTCGTCACGACGGAACCCACCACGGTCATCGTCACGTCGAGGAGCCGGACGGTCATCACGACGGGGGTACGAGCTGCCACCGCCGGCCGGGCGACCACCACGGTCGTCGCGGCGGAAGCCACCGCGGTCGTCGTCACGGCGCGGGGCCGGACGGTCATCACGACGCCCGTACGAGCTGCCACCGCCGGCGGAGCCACCACGGCTGTCATCACGACGCCCATAGGAGCTGCTGCCGCCACCACGGTTGTCGTCGCGGCGGAACCCGCCACGGTCATCGTCGCGACGGGGCGCGGGACGGTCGTCCCGGCGGAACCCACCACGGTCGTCATCACGGCGAGGGGCCGGACGGTCATCGCGACGGGGGTACGAGCTGCCACCGCCGGCGGAGCCACCACGGCTGTCATCACGACGCCCATAGGAGCTGCCGCCACCGCGATTGTCGTCACGGCGGAACCCACCACGGTCGTCATCGCGACGGGGAGCCGGGCGGTCGTCGCGACGGCCGTATGAGCCACCGCCGCCACCGCGGTTGTCGTCACGACGGAACCCACCACGGTCATCGTCACGGCGCGGGGCCGGACGGTCATCACGACGCCCGTACGAGCTGCCACCGCCGGCGGAGCCACCACGGCTGTCATCACGACGCCCATAGGAGCTGCTGCCACCGCGGTTGTCGTCACGGCGAGGGGCCGGACGATCGTCACGACGCCCGTACGAGCTGCCACCGCCGGCGGAGCCACCGCCGCCGGCCGGGCGACCGCCGCGGTCGTCGCGACGCGGGTACCCGCCGCCGGTGGCACCACTGGAGGAGCCACCACGACTGTCGTCACGACGCCCGCCGTAGGCACCTCGGTCGTTGTCACGCCGCGGACCCCGGTCGTCTCGACCACCGCGGTAGCCGCCCCGGTCGCCACCGTCCTGACGGCGCGGCTCGCGCTCCGAACGATCGTCGGGAGAGTTGGTGGACATCGTGACTCCTAGTCTTCGGGTACTGCAGTCATTCTCGCGCAGTCGGCTGCCCGACGCGCTTCGGCAAAGCAAAGCGGAAAAACAAAAGGACCCTTGGTCCCAGCATGAACGCTGGGACCAAGGGTCCTGAAATATTGTTCGGCGGCGTCCTACTCTCCCACAGGGTCCCCCCTGCAGTACCATCGGCGCTGAAAGGCTTAGCTTCCGGGTTCGGAATGTAACCGGGCG